>CBRGOK010000033.1:0-13065 GCA_967798035.1 uncultured bacterium | reverse complement strand
AACGCGGTCGAGGTCGAGGTCTGCGCCCACCGGGGAGGCGGACAGGACCAAGTCGCCGCCGCCCGCGGAGGCTTCCTCTCGATCCAGTTCGACGGTCCCGATGGGGAGGCGCGCCCGATTCCCCTCCCCTCCCCGTTCCTCCGCGAACTGCGGTCGCGCTGCGTCCTCGTCTACACCGGGATCCCGCGGATCTCGGGCCGGCTCATCGAGGGGGTGATGGGGCGGTTCCTCCGGGGGGAACGGACGACCGGTGCCGCGCTCGACGCGCTCGCGGCATGCGCGCGGGCCGCGCGCCGCGCGCTCCGCGCCGGCGATGTCGAGGCGCTCGCCGAGGCGGTCGGCCGGAACTGGGAGGCGGAGAAGCGGCTCCACCCCTCGATCACGAACGCGCGGATCGAGCGCCTCTTCGCCGCGGCCGCGCGCGCGGGCGCGATCGGGGGGAAGGCGCTCGGCGCGGGAGGCGGAGGCTGCCTCCTCTTCCTCGCGGCCGACGGCCGCGAACGCGGCCTCCGCGAGGCGCTGCGGCGCGCGGGGGCGCGAACTCTTCGCTTCGGTTTCGAGGTGCGAGGCGTCCGGATATAAGGTCCGCCCTCCCGCGGGCCGGGCATGAACGTCGCGCTCATCGTCTTCGCCGCCCTCGCGGTCCTCGCCCTCGGCTACGTCACCTACGGGCGCCTCGTCTCGCGCCTCCTCGACCTCGACCCCGCCCGCCTCACCCCCGCCTACACCCGGCGGGACGGCGTCGACTTCGTCCCGACGCCCCGCTTCTACCTCCTCGGCCAGCACTTCTCCGCGATCGCGGCGGCCGGGCCGATCGCGGGCCCGATCCTCGCGTGCCAGCAGTTCGGATGGCTCCCCTGCGTCCTCTGGATCGTCCTCGGCGCGATCCTCGTCGGGGCGGTCCACGACTTCTCGAGTCTCCTCGCCTCGGTCCGACACCGAGGGGGGTCCGTCGTCGAGATCGTGAAGGCGCGGATGGGGAAGCGCGCGTCGGTCGCCTTCCTCGTCTTCATCTGGGTCTCCCTCCTCTACGTGATCGTCGCCTTCGCCGACATCACCGCGAACTCCTTCGTCGGGAGGAGCGAGGAGATCGACTTCGCCGGGGCCCGCTTCGACCCGGGGGGGGCGGTCGCCGGCTCGAGCGCGATGTACCTCGGCCTCGCGGTCGTCATGGGCCTCGTCCTGCGCTTCCTCCGGCCGCGCCTTCTCGTCGCGACCGCGCTCTTCGTCCCGGCGACCCTCCTCGTCGTCTGGCTCGGCACGCAGGTCTCGACCTCCTTCGTCCTCCCCGTGGCGAACCCCGAACGCGCCTGGTGCCTCCTCATCCTCGCCTACTGCTTCGTCGCGAGCCTCGCCCCCCTCTGGTCGCTCCTGCAGCCCCGCGGCTACCTCGGCGGCTTCGTCCTCTACGCCGCCCTCGCCGTCGGCGTGCTCGGCATCCTCCTCGGAGGCTTCCAGGCGCGCCAGTCGGCGTTCACCGCCTGGACGGTCCATACGCCGGCGGGGGCGGCCGTCCCCCTCTTCCCGATCCTCTTCGTGACGATCGCCTGCGGGGCCTGCTCGGGATTCCACGGCCTCGTCTGCTCCGGCACCACCTCGAAGCAGGTCGACCGGGAGACCGACTGCAGGCCCGTCGGCTACGGCGCCATGCTCCTCGAGGGGTTCGTCGCGCTGCTCGCCCTCGCGACGATCGTCGTCGCCGCCCCGGCCTCCGTGAGCGGCCTCGCCCCCGGCACGATCTACGGGAACGGCCTCGGCGGGTTCCTCGCCGTGCTGATCGGCGAGGAGCACCGCCGCTTCGCGGCGACCTTCGGCGCGATGGCGTTCTCGACCTTCGTCTTCGACACCCTCGACGTCGCCACGCGCCTGGGCCGCTACCTCGTCCAGGAGCTCTTCGACTGGCGATCCCGGTTCTCCCGGGTGGCGGCGACCGCGATCACCCTCCTCCCCCCCGCCGTGATCCTGGCGAGCGCCGAGCCCGGGGCCTACCGGAACTTCTGGTCCCTCTTCGGCACGTCGAACCAGCTCCTCGCGGCGCTCACCCTCCTCGGGATCTCGGTCTGGCTCGCCCGCACGGGCCGGCCCCTCCTCTTCGCGCTCGTGCCGATGGGGTTCGTGTTCGTCGTGACCGCGACCTCCCTCGTCCTGCAGGCGTGGGACGCGGGCGCGGCGATCGCGGGGGGCCGCGCGACCGCAACCCTCGCCGCGAACGGAGCCGTCTCCGTCCTCCTCTTCGCCCTCGCGCTCTTTCTCCTCGTCGAGGGGCTCAAGGCGATCGTGGAGGCGCGCTCCGCCCGCACCCCCGAGGGAGCGCCGGCGACCTGAGAGGCCGATTCCGGCGCGCGCTACGTCGTGCGCGCGGCCGCGATCTCGAGCTCGAGCGTCTCCTTCCCGTCGGGGCCGATCCGGTAGAGCTGGAAGGTCCGGTTCTTCTCGTCCTTGATCGCCGAGCGGAGCCTCATCCGGATCGTCTTCCCGGTCGCCGGATCGGTCGCCTGGGAGAGGTAGGTGTGGACCCGCCCGTCCTCGCTGCAGTCCCCCTCGGAGATCTGGAGGCTCGTCGTCATCGAGTCGACCCAGACGCCGACGTACTTCTTCTTGAAGGTGTCGTAGCCGTTCACGCCGTGGCCGGTGAACATCCCGTCGTCCGTCGAGAGGTCCGTGACGAACCAGAGGCCGTCGGGGCTCCGGCGGACGGTCTCCGTCCCCGTCCCGGTCATCGGCGGAGCGCCGGGGGCGGGGAAGTACTTCGTCGTCAGGCGCCACTTCCCGACGAGGGGGGCGAGGTGGGCGTGGTGGGAGCCGGGCTTCGGGGGGGCGGGCATCTCGGGGCCGTGTTCGGTCATGGAAACCTCCGGAGGGGAGAGCGGTTTCGGATCGTCGCGCCGGTCCGTCGGATTCTCCGAAGCCCCGGCCTCCTCCGCAACGGAGGGGGGAGGGAGGCTCGTGAACCGCGCTCTAGAATCCGCGGCGCCGTGATTCCCCTCGAGGAGATCCGCCGCGCTCGCCCCATCGTCTCCGAGGTCGCTCTCCGGACACCGCTCGTCCCCCTCCAGGCGCCGGAGCTGCGCCCGGACGTCTTCCTGAAGCTCGAGTGCCTCCAGCCGATCGGCTCTTTCAAGATCCGGGGCGCCTGGAACGCGGTCCGCTCCCTCCCGAAGGTCCCCTCGGCCCTCTGGACCGCGAGCGCGGGCAACATGGCGCAGGGCGCCGCCCTCGCCGCCCGACGCCTCGGCATCCCCTGCACCGTCGTCGTCCCCGAGACGGCGCCGGCGGCGAAGACCGCCGCCGTCGAGCGCCTCGGCGCCCGCGTCATCAAGGTCACCTTTGACCGCTGGTGGAAGACCTTCGAGGAGCGCTCCTTCCCCGGGATGGAGGGCGCGTTCGTCCACCCCTTCGACGACCCCGCCGTCATGGCCGGGAACGGCACGATCGGCCTCGAGATCCTCGAGGACCTGCCGGACGCGGACGCGATTCTCGTCCCCTTCGGAGGAGGCGGCCTCGCCTGCGGCATCGCCTCCGCGGTAAAGGCGCTCCGGCCCGCAACGCGGGTCTACGCGGCGGAGGTCGAGGAGTCCGCGCCGCTCCTCGCCTCGCTCCGCGCGGGCTCGCCCCAGACCATCCCCTACGTGAAGCACTTCGTCGACGGGATCGGGGGGAAAGGGGTCTTCCCGGGGATGTTCGAGCGGGCCCGCTCCCTCCTCGACGGCTCCCTTCCCTCCCCCGTCGTCGAGATCCGGCGCGCCGTCCGGCTCCTCGCCGAGCGGAACCGGATCGTCGCGGAGGGAGCAGGCGCCTGCCCGGTCGCCGCCGCGCTCGCCGGCCGGGCGGGCGCGGGGAAGGTCGTGTGCGTCGTCTCGGGGGGAAACCTCGACGCGGCCGTCCTCGCCGACATCCTGCGCGAATGACCCTCCTGCTGCGGGAAGAGGATGTCCGCTCGGTCCTGGAGATCCGGGACGCGATCCCCCTGATGGAGGATGCGCTCCGCTCGTTCTCGACAGGAGGAGCGGTCCAGCCCCTCCGCGCCGTCGTCCCCGTCGCCGCGCACGGGGGAATCCTCGGCGCGATGCCGGGCTTCCTCTCCTCCCCCGCCGCTCTGGGCGCGAAACTCGTCACCTTCTTTCCACGGAACCTGGCGGAGCCGACCCACCTCGCCGTGGTCCTCCTCTTCGAGCCGGGCTCCGGGCGCCTCCAGGCGATCCTCGACGGACGGTGGATCACGGAGGCGCGCACGGCCGCCGTCTCCGCCGCCGCGACGAAGGTCCTGGCGCGCCCGGGAGCGAAAGCCCTCGCCATCCTCGGCTCGGGAGTCCAGGCGGGGAGCCATCTCGAGGCGATGACCCTCGTCCGCCCGATCCGGGGCGTCCGGGTCTGGTCCCGGACTCCCGAGAACGCGAGGCGCTTCGCCGAGGACTGGGCCCCGCGGCTCCGGCTCCCGGTCGAGGCCGTCGCGACGGCGCGTGCCGCGGTCGAGGGGGCCGACCTCGTCGTCACGGCGACCTCCGCCCGAGAGCCCGTTCTTCAAGGGGACTGGCTCGCTCCCGGCGCGCATGTGAACGCCGTCGGCGCGTGCCGTCCCGACTGGCGGGAGCTCGACACCGCCGCCGTGGCGCGCGCGCGGCTCTACGTCGACGCCCGCGCCTCCGCCCTCGCGGAGTCGGGCGATGTCCTCCTCCCGATCCGAGAGGGGGCGATCTCGGACTCCCACATCGTCGCCGAGATCGGCTCCGTGCTGGCGGGGAGCGCTCCCGGGCGCGGGAGCGGCGAGGAGGTCACGATCTTCAAGTCCCTCGGGCTCGCCGTGGAGGACCTGGCCTCCGCCCGGTTCGCCTTCGACCGGGCCGTCGAACGCGGGCTGGGGCAGTCGATCGCCTTCCCCTAGCCCGCTTGCGCCTTCACCGCCCAGCGGGACGGGTAGTCCCCGCGCTCCAGCCTCGAGCGGGAACGACCGTTCTCGGGGCGGGCTCCGCCTCGCGCTCGCGGACCGAGGCGCCGAGGGAACGGAGCCGATCGGCGAAGCGCTCGTAGCCCCGCTCGACATGCTCGATCCCCTCGATCGCCGTCTCCCCGCGCGCGGCGAGGGCCGCCATCAGGAGGGTGGCGCCGGCGCGCACGTCGGAAACCGCCGCCCGGGTCGCCCGCAGGGCTGTCGGACCCTCGATGCGCGCCGCGTGGCGGTTCCCGGGGCGGTCGTCCTCGGGGTTGAAGCCGTAGAGCTTCGCGGGGTGGGCGACGGGAGGACTGAAGAGCTCGATCCGCGCTCCCATCCGCAGGAGGTCGGGCACGAAGCCGAAGCGGTTCTCGAAGACGGTCTCGTGGACGACGCTCGTCCCCCACGCCTGCGTGAGGAGGGTGACGAGGAGAGGCTGCCAGTCGGTCATCACGCCCGGGTGGGGGCGAGTCTCGACCTCGATCGGCCGCAGGGGCCTCGTCCAGCCCACATGGAGGACCTTCCCGAGCACCTCCCAACCGGCGCCGAGCCGGGTGAGGAGGCGGAGGAAGGAGTCGATCGCCCGCCGGTCGATGGGGGAGATCCGGATCTCCCCGACGGTCGCGAGGGCCATGCAGGCGAAGGAGACGGCCTCGTTCCGGTCGGGGAGGATGCGGTGACGGGTCCCTCGCAGCGCCCGGCCTCCCTCGATCTCGATCCGCCGCGGGGCGACGCGGCGCGCGCGCGCGCCCATTCCCGCGAGCATCCGGAGCAGGTCGTCGACCTCGGGCTCCTGCGCGGCGTTCTCGAGGACCGTGCGGCCGCGCGCGACGAGTCCCGCGAGGACGAGGGCCTCGGTCCCGGTGTGGGTGCTCTTCGGGAACCGGAACCGCGCGCCGCGCAGCCCGTCGGCGCGCAGGCGCACGCCTCCCTCCGACGGCTCGACCTCCGCCCCCATCGCTCGGAAGCCCGCCAAGGCGCGGTCGATCGGTCGGCGCCCGATGCGGTCCCCGCCCGGGAGCGGAATCTCGACCTCGCGCGAGCGGGCGAGGAGTGGCCCCGCGAACAGCAGGGAGGCCCTGGATCGTCGTGCGAGATCGGCGGGGAGCGTCGCCGAACGGAGCCCGCGGGGGTCGACCTGAAGGGTATTGGGGCCGACACGGCGGACGGAGGCCCCGAGGATCCGGATCATCTCGGCGGTGCGCTCGACGTCGCCGACCTCCGGCACGTTCTCGAGGAGGGTCTCCTCCCGGCCGAGGAGCGCGGCGATCATCGCCTTGAACGCGGCGTTCTTCGCGCCGCCCACCGCGACCGCGCCGCGCAGCGGCCGCCCCCCCTCGACGAGCCAGGACCTCAGGGCCACTCCCCGAGGTAGCGGACCTCTTCCTCGAGCGCGACCCCCGCGCGGAGGGCGACCTCCGCCTTCGCGATCTCGACGAGGGAACGGATGTCCCGGGCGCTCGCCCCCCCCGTGTTGAGGATGAAATTCGCGTGGAGGCGCGAGATCTCCGCCGCGCCGACGCGGCGTCCCTTGAGGCCGCACGCCTCGATCAGCCGGCCCGCGTGGTCGCCGCGGGGGTTGCGGAAGACGGAACCGGAGCTCGGGCCGGCGGGCTGGTGGCGGCGGGCCTCGAGGAACTCCGCGGTCTTCCGGAGGATCTCCGAGCGTTCCGCGCGGCGGCCGCGGAGGAGGGCGGAGAGGACCGTCTCGCCGCTCGACTGGAGCCGGCTCGTCCGGTAGTCGAACCCGAGCGCGCCCGGGGCCTCGCGGCGGACGATCCCGTCCGGAGCGAGGAGGAGGACGCTCTCGAGGACCCCCGAGACCCAGGAGGCCTTCGTCCCCGCGTTGCCGACGACGGCGCCCCCGACGGTCCCGGGGATCCCGACGAGGAACTCCAAGCCGCCGACGCACGCCTCCGACGCCCGGTGCGCGAGCGCAGTCAGGAGCGCGCCCGACTCGGCCTCGAAGCCCTCCTCGCCGACGGGCACGATGCGGTCGGCGCGGTTGCGGACGACGAGGCCGCGGATCCCGCGGTCGGAGACGAGGACGTTGGCGCCTCCGCCGAGGACGGTGAGGGGGACGGCGTGCTCCCGGGAGAGGCCCGCGGCCCGGAGGAGCTGCTCCGCCGACCGCGCCGTGAAGAGGAGGTCGGCGGCGCCCCCGGCGCCCCAGGAGCAGAGGGGGCCGAGGGGCGCGGAGGCGTGGACCCGCTCGCGGCCGAAGGCCGCGACGAGAGCGACTTCGAGCGGTCGCAGGCCTGCGTTCATGGCTCGGAGCGGGGCGCTAAGGTAGCGGCGGCCGCCCCGCGGTCAACGAGACGCGGACGACCTACGCGGGAGTCCGGCCGCGGAGGAGCGCCCAGGTATGGCGCAGGTCCCCGCGCAGGTCGATCTCGCCCCAGCGCCTGCCGATCTCGAAGAGCGTCAGGGCGCCGAAGAGCCCGGCCGTGAGGAGGTGGCTCGAGACGTCCGGGAGGCCCGGGTACCGATTCGGGAAGAGGAGCCCCGCCACCCAGAGGACGAAGAGGGTGAGACCGTTGCGGAAGGAGACGCGCCGGGAGAGGAGGACGACCGCGCCGTACACGGTCATCGCCATCGAGAGGAGGAGCTCATGGGCGTGGTGCGCGTCGATCGGCACCACCCCTCCCCCGTTCGGCGAGATCCGGTAGACGAGGGGGATCATGGCGAAGAGGAGGGTCCACTGGTTCACGGTCGAGGAGACCATGTTGAGGAGGGCCATCGGCGCGAGCTTCACCTTCTGCGCCCAGTAGAAGGCGGTCACTTTCTCCGGGAACTCGGAGAGGAAGGGGGCGATCCACTGGATGACGAAGAAGGTCGGCAGCCCGAGCTCGAGGGCGCTGTGCTTCAGCGACTCGACGAAGGGCTCGGCGACCGCGAAGATCGTCGCCCCCCCGACGACGAAGTAGAAGACGACGAGCTTCGTGCGCGGGCGTCCGCTCGGGGCGACCGCGAGGAAACGGGCGGGCGCGACGAGGTCCTCGATCCCCTCCTTCTCCTCCGGGGGGAGGCGGTAGAGGGCGAGCATGTAGATCGCGTAGATCCCTCCGAGGACGCCCGTGTCGAGGAGGGAGAGGCTCCCCTTCGCGAGGATGACGAGGAACCAGGCCATCGCGGCGACGAATCCGCCCGTCTCGACGAGGGCCTCGGGCTTGAGGCGCAGGACGAACGTCCCCTCGTGGCGGCGGATCCGGTGGGAGGCGGCGGCCGTGAAGAGGATGAGGGACCAGCCGAGTCCGATCAGGAGGCGGACCGAGCCGGTCGCATTCGCCATCATCAGGTCGACCTTCCCCGACCAGGAGATGTACGCCTCGACGGCGAACTCGGGGAGGACCTGCAGGAGCGCGACGACGGCGACGACGAAGCCCTGCGAGAGGTAGAACTGCGCGGCCTCCGCCGCCCAGGCGATCAGGAGGGCGGCCGCGACGACCGTCACCCCGCAGATCGAGGAGAGCCGCAGCGCCGGATCGTCGTGGTTGACCCGCGCGTAGAAGGCCGCCGCGATCGCGATCGCCGCGATGGAGTGGAGGAGGTAGGCCTCCGCCGGGGCGAGCCGCCTTCCTTCCTTCATGCCGGGAACGCGGGGGGCGTCAGGCGCCGCGGAAGAAGAGGGCCCAGGCGAGCGCGAGCCACGGGAGGAGGAAGGGGACGGCGTACTTCGCCGCGTAGCCGAGGAAGGAGGGGCAAGGGACGCCGGCGCGCTCGGCGATCGACTTCACCATGAAGTTCGGACCGTTCCCGATGTAGGTGCACGCCCCGAAGAAGACCGCCCCCATCGAGACCGCGAGGAGGACCCGGGGCTTGGCGGCGACGAAGGCCGCGACGTCCGCGGCGCGGTCGAGGGAGAGCCCCTGCTGGCCGGCGGCCACGGTGAGGAAGGAGAGGTAGGTCGGGGTGTTGTCGAGGAACGCGGAGAGGACGCCCGTCTTGAAGTAGTAGGACGCCGGCGAATCGAGCCCGAACTCCCGCGCGTGCGCCTCGAGATACTGGAGCGCGGGGACCATCGTCGCGAAGATCCCGGCGAAGAGGATCGCGACCTCCCGGATCGGGTGGAAGTCGAACTCGTTGTCCGAGAGGACGGAGCGCGGCGTGGTCCGGTGCGCGACCGCCGCGGCGACCACCATGATCACCTCGGGGATGCCGAAGCCGAGCGGAACGATCAGGAAGACCGCGCCGAGGATCACGAAGATCCAGAAGAAGTTCCCGATCCCGACGAACTCGACCGCGGTGCGGCCGACCGGGGGCTCCGGGCCGGGCCGCTTCCAGGCGTGGTAGGCGTCGATCGAGAAGAAGGTCGCCAGCAGCCCGAGGACGACCGTCGCCCAGACCCCGTAGGCGTGCTCCGCGACCCACCAGAATCCGATCCCCTTGATGAAGCCCATGAAGAGGGGGGGATCGCCGATCGGGGTGAGGGCCCCGCCGCAGTTGCTGACGAGGAAGATGAAGAAGACGACGTGATAGGGGCGGACGTGCCCTCGGTTGATGCGGAGGAAGGGGCGGATGAGGAGGGCCGAGGCCCCGGTCGTGCCGAAGACGTTCGCCAGGAACGCGCCGAGGAGGAGGAGGATCGTGTTGACGACCGGCGTCCCCCGCCGGGTCACGCGGATCAGGATCCCCCCGCTCGCGACGTAGAGGGAGCCGATGAGGGAGATGAAGGAGACGTACTCGAGCCCCCGGTGTGTCAGCGGCTCCGCCTCGCCGCGGACGAGGAGGTACCACGCGACGACGAAGGCCCCGAAGGCGAGGGAGACGAGGGGGAAGTTCCTCCCCCACCACCCCGGGGCGAGGAGGGGAAGGAAGGCGATCGCCGCCAGGAGCCCGGCGAAGGGACCGACGAGCCAGAGGGGGACGGGCCCCGCCTCCGCGGTCGCCACCCCCGCCGCGACGGCCCGGGGCGCGAGGAGGCAGACGGCGAGCGCGCCGAGGAGGAGTCGGACCTTCGGGCGCCTGGGAGCCATGGGAGGTCGGTGCTCGAGGGGCTCGGGCGATCCGGGGGAGCCCGCCCCGTCGGGGAGCGCGCGCCGGCGGGCCCGGCGAGATTCCGGACCCAAGGGGGGCGGCAATCTCGGAGAACCTCCGGGAGGTGTCAAGGCAAACCGGAGGCGCGGGAACGCGGCCGGCCCGGCCTCGTACTATCCCGTCCCCGCCCCACCGGCCGGATCGAGAAAGGAACCCCGATGTCCCGCCTAGCCTGGATCGCCCCCTCGGCGCTCCTCCTCCCGCTCCTCGCCCCCTCCGCCGTCCCGGCCCCCGCTCCCGCCGCGAAGACCTACAAGATCGACCCCGTCCACTCGAGCGCCCTCTTCCGGATCAAGCACAACAACGCGAGCTACTTCCACGGCCGCTTCACCGACATCTCGGGGACGGTCGTCTACGACGAGGCGAACCCCGCCGGCTCCTCCGTCGAGGTCACGATCAAGGCCGAGAGCGTCGACACGGGGAACGGCAAGCGCAACGACCACCTCAAGAGCCCCGACTTCTTCAATGCGGCGGAGATCCCCGTCCTCTCCTTCAAGAGCAAGGGGGTGAAGAAGGGGAGCGCGAAGGAGGAGCTCGAGGTCACGGGGGACCTCACGATCCACGGCGTGACGAAGCCGCTCACCGCGAAGGTCGCCCACACGGGGACCGGCAAGGGGCAGGGCGGCGAGGTCGCCGGTTTCGAGACCGTCTTCACGATCAAGAGGACGGACTTCGGCATGAAGTACATGGTCGGGCCCCTCGGCGACGAGGTGCAGGTCACCATCTCCCTCGAGGGGCAGATCCAGTGACCCCCTCCGGCGTCCGCTCCGCCGGACGCCGGCGTCCCCCCGCGAGCCGAAGTGATCCTCGACGCGCTCCTGCGAGGGGTGCTCGTCCCGGCCCTCGTCGCGGGCGTCCTCCTGATCCTGATCGGTCGCCTTCCCGGACGCGAGGGCGGGAGGGGAGCGAGGAACTGGCTCGGCGCGATCCCCCTCGCGGCGGGGTATGCCTCCACCCAGGTCGCGCTCGTCGGGTGGCCCGCCTTTCCGCCCCGCGAATCGACGCACGGCCTCTTCTGCATCGCCGTCGCGGCGGCCCTCCTCTCGCCGCTCGCGACGGCCCACGGGATCCGGGCCCCTCTTCGCTGGATCGCGACGGCCGTCCTCGCCTTCGGCGTTCCGGTCCTCCTCCTCCGCTCGAGGATCGTCCAGCGCTGGAGCACGGGCGAGTCCCTCCTCGTCGTCGGCGCGCTCGGGGCCTCCCTGCTGGCGGTCGGCGGAGCGGCCGGGACCTCCGCCCGGCTCCCGGGACCACTGTCCTACCTCGTCCTCCTGATCCCGCTGGGATCCGCGGCGGGAGTCTTGGGGCTTTCCGGGACGGCGCTCCACGCCCAGCTCGCCGGCGCCGTCGCCTCCGGGCTCGGGGCCGGAATCGTGATCTCCCTGAGCGGGGGTGGCGCTCCCATTTCCCCCGCCACGGCCCTCTTCGCATCGAGCCTCCTCGCCTCCGTTCTCATCACCGGCCATTTCTACGCCAGGGTCTCTGTCGCAAGCGCTTTTTTGATAGCGCTTTGCCCCATTGCCACAGCCTGTTTAGAGGGCCTCGAACGGGTACGGAGCCTGCCGATGTGGCAGCGGACCCTCGTCCGCGTCCTCGGGCCGGGGATTCTCGCCGGCATTTCTCTGGGACTCGCGACCCGGGCCTTCCTCGCCTCGGATGCTGCGGGGTTCTGACCCAGAGCCGATCCTACAAACGACTATCTCATAGCCGCTTATGTGATCGACCTCGTCCATCCGTCCCTGCGGTGGCCAACGGATCAGGCCAGCGCTCCCTACGGAATCGGCAGAGGTGGTTCGCAACTGGGCCGAACGTGGCCTACGATTGTTCTACTCGCTGCGTCGGTGGAAGGTTTTGGCTCACCCTAACCCCTTTGTTTTCGTCTACGGATCCCTTCGCCGGGGAGGAGCGAAGCACGTCCTGCTCCTGCAGGCAGGCGGGCGCCCGGTTGCCGACGGGACGATCGCCGGCCGGCTGTTCGACCTCGGACGGTACCCGGCCGCCGTGAAGGCGACCGACCGCAAGAGTCGGATCCGGGGGGAGGTCTACGTCCTCCCCGACTCGACCGCCGGGCTCGCGAAGCTCGACCGCGTGGAAGGTTACGACCATGCCCGCGTCGCGAAGTCGCTCTTCGCGCGGCGCGTGGTCACGGTCATGCTCGACGGCGGGAAGACGCTCGACGCGTGGGCCTACTTCTACAACAAGCCGGTCAAGCAGGCCCGGGAGCTCGCCGGCGGCGAGTGGCGGGCCCGCGTCTGAGCCTCTAGAGCACCGAGACCGGATCGACGTCGACCGTCACCTCGCATCCCGGCCAGGACCCCTCCGCCACCTCGTGAAGGACCGCGCGCAGCGCGGCCAGGGTCGACGGGGGGGCGATCTTCGCGAGGAGATGCCATCGGGCCCGGCCGCGGATCCGCGCGATCGGCGCGGGCGCGGGGCCGAGGACCTGGACGCCCGGAGGAGGTGGCGTCCCTCGCGCCGGACGCTCCTCCACCTCGAACGGGAGGGCCGGGGACTCTCCGGGCTCGAGCGCCGGAGCTGAGCCGAGCAGGCGGTCCCGGATCCGGACCGCGGTCGCCCGGACGCGATCCTCCTCCTTCCCCTCGACGAGGATCCGCACGGCGCGGACGAAGGGAGGGTAGCCCGCGCTCCGGCGGCCCTCGATCTCCTCCCTCGCGAACGCCTCGTATTCGTGCCGGACCGCGAACCCGATCGCGTCCTGCTCGGGCTGGTGGGTCTGGACGAAGACCACCCCTCCCTTCGGTCCCCTCCCCGCCCGCCCCGCGACCTGGGAGATCAGCTGGAAGGTGCGCTCCGTGGACCGGAAGTCGGGGAGGTGGAGGGCCGTGTCCGCGGAGACGACGCCGACGACGGTCACGTTCGGGAAGTCGAGCCCCTTCGCGATCATCTGCGTGCCGACGAGGACGTCGAGCTCGCCGCGGCGGAACTTCCCGAGCACCGACTCGTGCGAGCCCCGCGCGACCATCGTGTCGGAGTCCATCCGCGCGACGCGCGCCTCGGGGATCTCGCGGCGCACGGAATCCTCGACGCGCTCGGAGCCCGAGCCGAGGAAGAGGAGGCCCGACTTGCCGCACTCGGGG
>CBRGOK010000032.1:0-13118 GCA_967798035.1 uncultured bacterium | reverse complement strand
ACGCGCGGCAGAGCCGCCGCGGGATCCTCTTCTCCGCGGCGCTCCTCTTTCCGACGGTCGCGACCTTCCTCGCGATCGGGGTCGCCCTCTCCGCCTTCTACGGCGCGGCGGACCGGGGCTATGCGCTCCCGGAGAAGGCCGACTACGTCTTCCCGACCTTCATCGGGAGGGAGCTGCCTCCCGTCATCTCCGGCCTCGTGATCGCGGGGGTCCTCGCGGCGGCGATGTCGACCCTCTCCTCCGCGCTCCAGTCCCTCACGTCGGCGACGGTCGTGAACCTCGTGCGGCCCCTCTCGCGCCGCGTCGCCTCCCTCGGGGACGAGGCGCAGGTGCGGTTCTCGAAGCGGGTGGCCGTGGGGTTCTCCGTCCTCGTCGTCGGGATCTCCCTCCTCCTCGCGCCGATCCACCGCGCCGATCCCGGGGCGAGCCTCCTCGACTACGCCCTCTCCGTGTTCGGCTACACCTACGGCGGGATGCTCGGGGTCTTCCTCATCGGGCTCCTCACCCGCCGAGGGGCGGACCGCTGGAACCTCGTCGCGATGGGAGCCGGGGTCGCCGCGGTCGTCGCGGTGAAGCACGGCACCTCCCTCGCCTGGCCCTGGCACTACCCGATCGGCGCGGCGACCACCTTCCTCCTCGGCGTCCTCCCGCGAGGCGAAGCGAGGGGAGGCGCGGGCCTCCCCCCGAGGGAATCGTGAGCCGGGCTTCGGCACCCGGGCCGCGGCCCCCCGGTTGGAGGGGAGCCGCGGTCCAGGCGGCCGTTTGGGTCGCTAGAAACTCATCCGGATCGTGTTCGACGTGGCGACGACCGGGCTCGACCCGGGGGTCGGGGTCAGGCAGAAGCTCGCCATCGCGCTGTAGATGGTGAACCCGGCCAGCCCCCCCGGGACGAGGACCGGGGGCGTGTCCCGCGTGCCGTCGGCGAAGGGCGAGAATCCCGCGGCGCCGCAGAGCGGCGTTGCGGGAGTGAGGACGAAGGCGCCGAAGGCCCCGGGCATCCGCAGGGCGGGGAGCGTGAAGGGGTCGGCGACGATCGAGAGGCACTCCGGCCCGCCGAAGGTGTCGATCAGGCTGCACGAGCCAGGGCAGACCCCTCCCGTGGCGGAGAGGAGGAGGAGGCCCATGTGCCCCTTGTTCCAGCCGTCGAAGGACTCGCACCGCCAGTTGAGGCTCGTCCCGGCCGCCGGGAAGTAGGCGGCGGCTCCGGTGCGCTGGAGACCGACGTCGGTCCCGAGGGCCTGGAGGACCGGCTCGAGGAAGGCCATCTCGAACCGGATCTCGTCGGTCACCGCGAAGTGGGTCATCGTCGGCCCGGCCGGGGCGAACGACCCGCTGAACCCGCAGGTCGTCGGGTTCAGCTCCAGGGTCGTGCGGAAGGTCCGCGCGTGGTTGTTCATCGCGGAGGTCTCTCCGGCCGTGGCGAGGTAGACCATGGCAACGTCGCCGTTCTGGATCGGCGTCGCCGTCAGGGTGACGTTGATGTTGAAGGCGCCCCCGCTCGGGAGGTTGATGTTCGCGAGGGTGAAGGCAACGATCGGCGCCACGGAGAAGTCGGGCTCGAGGCAGCCCCCCGCGCCGGGGATCGCCGCCCGGAACTCGATGTCGGGGATGTTCGTCGTCCCGGGGGCGAGGAAGTTCCCGGCGATGAGGGGGACCTCGCAGCCGGTCAGGGTCATCGTCCCCGCGCCGTTCGAGAGGACCCAGCAGGGATACACCTTCCAGAGGTTGTCCCCGGCCAGGTTTCCGGTCGCGATGTTCGGGAAGTCGGTCGCCGTGGCGCCGGCGCCGCGGTGCATGCGGATGCCGTTCTGGTTCCCGGGGACGAGGGTCCCGCACTGGTCGACGCACTGACCGGACGCGGCCGCCGTCAGGCCCAGCACCGCGACCGCCGTGCGGAGGGTGGACAGGCTTTTCATCAATCTCTCTCCTTGATTCTTGGAACCGGGGGCAGATAGGAGTCGCATTCTCCCCCGGGATCGCGGAATCCGCCACGAGGAGGTCGGGCCCGATCCCGACTGGATCCTTGCGCGGCGTTCGCGCGCATGCGCTAATCCCTCGGCCATTCGCTCGCGCCCCGCGAGCCCCGGCCGGCTCTCCTGGTCCGGTCCGGGGTCCCGCCCTCCGGTGATGGGACTCGGGGCGATCGGTTCCAGGATCAACACGGGAGAGCCTACATGCCGCACGCGCTGGCGTTCTTGCTTCTTCTCCAGGGCCCCTCGACGGCCCCGGTCGTCATCAACGAGTTCTCGTACGACGACACGGGGACGGACACCCACGAGTTCATCGAGCTCTACAACCGATCCGGCGCGCCCGTCGACATCAGCGGCTGGGTCGTCGACTGCGGGGACTCGCCCACGACGTGCCAGACGACGTGCACGCCCGGCTGCTCGGAGACGACGAACAACAACGGCGACTTCACGATTCCCGGCCTGCCGCTGTCCGGCACGACGATCCTCGCGGCGGGGGACTACTACGTGATCGGGATGCCCGCCGTCCCGAACGTGGACCAGGCCGCCGGCGCCGTCACGCTCGAGAACGACGAGGAGTGGATCGTTCTCAAGGACGGGGCGGCCGCGATCGTCGACGCCGTCTCGGTCGAGGTGAACCTCCAGAACCTCTGCTTCCCCGCGGCCCATCTCGAGGGGCCGGGGATCTACGGGAACAACGTCATGACCGAGGTGGGGCAGCAGCTCTCGGTGTCGCGCGTTCCGAGCGGGTTCGACTCGAACAACAACGGGAGGGACTTCGGGCTCCTCCCCTGGACTCCGGGCGCCTCGAACGACTCGCTCGCGAATGCCCTCCCGATCTCGGAAACCTTCGACGCCGGGATCGTCGGGTCCTCGACGACTCTCCTGCGTGGATCGTTCGTCACCCCGCGCGTGATCGACCCGACGCTGGCGGATGCGAACAACCCGAACGCGATCGCGGCGTCCCCGCAGGGGGGGAACGCCCTGATCTGCTGGGACCCGACGGGCGGGGGGAACGCCGGAATCCTCCTCAGCCAGCCGACGGACCGGATCGACGTCGAGGGCTACGTCTACCTCGACGCGGTGCCGCACGCGGTCGCGGCAATCACCCAGTTCGAGACCTGGACGCTCGGTGCGCAGGGGACGACGGATTCCTTCGGGAACCATCCCGACCCCGCGGGTTTCCTCGCAGCGAACGGGATCACCGGCCTCGCCCACCCGAACACGGGGATCGGCTGGACCTACCTCCACCACACGACGGTTGCCGGGGTCACGACCGCGATCCTCTACCTCGTCGACTACAACGACGGCGGGACGGACAACATCGTCCTCGGCTCGGTCGCGATCACGGCGGGAGGGAACGACGGGTGGCAGCGGCTGCGCCTGCGCGTGAACGGCTCGAAGGTCGACGGCTGGCTCGGCGGCCCGCTCGGGACGACCGAGGGGGTCCACCTGACGGGGACTGCCTCCCAGCCCCGCGCCGGCACGGCCTACTTCCAGTACCGGGAGCTCGTCTCGAACAACGCGACGACGCGGCCCCTCACGATCGACGGGCTCACGGTCCGGGCCGCCGAGGCGGGGGTCGACCCCTCCGTCCCGCCCGTCCCGTGCGCGGGGAGCGGGGCGTGCGCCCCGACGATCGCCTGGTCGGGAGGGGACGCGAGCCTCTCGGCGCCGGGCCCCTTCGCCGTCGGACTCTCGAGGGCCCTCGCCCCGGCGAGCGCGATCCTCCTGATCTCGACCGCCACCGCCGGCCCGTTCGACCTCGCCACGATCCTTCCTCCCGCGTCGGCCTCCTGCTACCTCCTCCAGAGCTTCCTGTTCGTCAAGTTCCCGGTGACGACCGCGGGGCCGGGGCCCTGCGCCGGGACGGCGTCGGTCGTCTTCCCGAACCTCGTCGGGGCGTTCCCCGGCGGGACCGTCTACCTGCAGTACGCGGTCGTCGATCCCGCGGGGCCGCTCGGGATCCCGGTCGCGATGTCGGATGGCCTCGTCGTCACGGTCCTCCCCTAGATTCCCTCCGTCCACCTGCGCGGGGGAGCGCCCTGGAGCGCTCCCCCGCGTTCCCTTCGCCGGATCCCGAGTGGATCCTTGCGGAGCGTTCGCGCGCGTGCGGTAATCCCTCCGTCCTTCGCTCGCGTCTCTGCGAGCCCCGGCCGGCTCACCTGGTCCGGCCAGGGGTCCCCCCCTCCGGTGATGGGGAAGGGGGCGATCGGTTCCAGGATTCGACTCGGGAGATCCCGCATGCCGCACGCGCTGGCGTTCCTGCTCCTCCTCCAGGGCCCCTCGACGGCCCCGGTCGTCATCAACGAGTTCGTCTACGACGACCAGGGGGCCGACACCGTGGAGTTCGTCGAGCTCTACAACCGATCGGGCGCCCCGGTCGACATCAGCGGGTGGACCGTCGACTGCGGGGACACGACGGTTTGCGCCGGGGTCTGCACGACCCCCGGGTGCCTGGCCGCGAACAACAACGCCGACTTCACGATCCCGCCGGCGACGATCCTCCCCGCCGGAGGCTACTGGGTGATCGGGATGGCGGCGGTCCCGGGGGTGAACCAGGTGACCGTGAGCACCCTCGAGAACGACGAGGAATGGATCGTCCTGCGGGACGCGGCGAGCGCGATCGTGGACGCCGTCGCCTACGAGGTGAACCTCCAGAACACCTGCTTCCCGGCGACGAACCTCGAGGGTCCCGGGATCTACGGGAACAACGTCACGACGGAGGGAAGCGCGGCCCCCTATGGCCCGCAGAACCTCTCCGTTTCCCGCGTCTTCAACGGCTACGACTCGGACAACAACGGGACGGACTTCGCGATGCTCCCCTGGACGCCCGGGGCCTCGAACGACTCCCTCGGGAACGCCCTGCCGATCGCCGACAACTACGACGCGGCGGTCGTCGGGACCTCGGACCCGAACTGGCGGGGCTCCTTCGTCACCCCCGTGGTCGTCGACCCGACGGTCCCGGGGCCGATCGTCCCGCCGTTCACGGCGAACCAGAATCCCAACGCCATCGCGGCCTCTCCGCAGGGAGGGAACGCCCTGATCTTCTGGGACCCGACCGGCGGGGGGAACGCGGGGCCCCTCCTCAGCGCGCCGACCGACCGGGTCGACCTCGAGTGCTACGTGTACCTCGACGTCGCGCCGCACGCGGTCTCCACGATCGCCCAGTTCGAGACCTGGACGATCGGGGCGCAGGGGACGACCGACGCCTTCGGGAACCACCCCGATCCGGGCGGATTGCTGGCCGCGAACGGCATCACCGGGCTCGCCAGCCCGAACACGGGGATCGGCTGGACCTACGTCCACCACACGACGATCCCCGGGGTCACGACCGGCGTCCTCTACCTCGTCGACTACAACGACGGCGGGACGGACAACATCGTCCTCGGGTCGGTCGCGATCACGGCGGGCGGGAACGACGGCTGGCGGCGGATCCGCCTGCGCGTGAACGGCTCGAGGGTGGACGGCTGGTTCGGCGGGCCCCTCGGGACGACGGAGGGGGTCCACTTCTCGGGGACCGCCACCCAGCCCCGCGCCGGCACGACCTACTTCCAGTACCGCGAGCTCGTCTCCGTCAACGCGACGACGCGGCCCCTCACGATCGACGCGCTGCGGGTCGAGGCGGCCGAGGCGGGGGTCGACTTCGTCACCCCGCCGAGCCACTGCTTCGGCTCGGGCGGCTGCGCGCCCGCGATCGGCTGGAGCGGCGGGGACGCGAGCGTCACGGCGCCCGGCCCCTTCTCCGTCGACCTCGCCCGGGCGAACTCCCCCTCGACGGCGGTCCTCGTGCTCGGGGTCGTCAACACGGGGATCTTCCCCCTCGACCTCGGCCTCATCTTCCCGCCGGCGTCCGGGCCCTGCTACCTGCTCCAGGACTTCCCGATCCTGGTCACCCTCGCCACCGCGGGCGGCGGGCCGTGCGTCGGAACGAGCGCCGTCGGCTTCCCCAGCCTCGCCGGGGCGACGGTCGGCGGCACGATCTACGTCCAGTACGGCGTGATCGACCCGGTCACGCCGCTCGGCTTCCCGATCGTGATGTCGGACGGGCTCGCCGTCACGCTGCAGCCCTAGGGCTCCCGGAGAACTCCCGCGCGGGGGGAGCGCCCGACCGGCGCTCCCCCCGCGCCTTTTTCCCCTCCGGGGGAGATCTTGCGGCGGGCTCGCGCGCATGCGCTAATCGGCCGCGGATCGCTCGCGGCTTCGCGAGCCCCGGCCGGCTCCCTGGCGCGGCCGGGGGCCCCGGCTTCCGGTGATGGGATCCGGGGCGACCGGTTCCAGGACGGGACGGGAGACTCTGCATGCTGTACGCGTTCGCCTTCCTCTTGCTCCAGGGCTCCTCGACGGCGCCGGTCGTCATCAACGAGTTCGCCTACGACGACACGGGCACCGACAGCCACGAGTTCGTCGAGCTCTACAACCGCTCGGGCGCCCCCGTCGACATCAGCGGGTGGACGGTCGACTGCGGGGACGCCACGGCGTGCGCGGGCGTCTGCACGACCCCCGGCTGCCTCGCCCTGAACAACAACGCCGACTTCACGATCCCCCCGGCGACGATCCTCCCCGCCGGGGGCTACTGGGTGATCGGGATGGCGCCGGTGACGAACGTGAACCAGGTGACGGCGCTGACCCTCGAGAACGACGAGGAGTGGATCACGCTGAGGGACGCGGGGGGCGTCCTCGTCGACACGCTTGCCTACGAGACGAACAAGATCGAGTCGTGCTTCCCGACCGCGACGGCGGCGGAGGGCCCGGGGATCTACGGGAACAACGTCATGACCGAGTTCACGGTCAATCCCCCCTTCGCCCGCCTCGCGGTGAGCCGGGTCCCCGACGGCTTCGACACGAACAACAACGGCCGCGACTTCTTCCTCGCCCCCGCGACTCCGGGGGCCTCGAACACGCTCGCCGTGACGGTCCCCTACGTGGAGGACTTCGACGCCCTCCCGGTCGGGCTCGAGCCGGCGGGTCTCACGGGCTCCTTCGTGAACCCGCGCGTGATCGACCCCGCCACCGTCGACGGCTTCAACCCCGGCGCGATCGCCCCCTCGCCCCAGGGAGGGAACGCCCTGAGCCTGTGGGATCCCGCCGGCGGCGGCAACGCGACCGTCCTCACGACCGCCGCGAGCGACCGGATCGACCTCGAGTGCTACGTCTACCTCGACACGACGAACCTCCCGCCGACCGCGAGCCCGGGCGAATACGAGACCTTCAGCATCGGCCTGCAGGGGACGACGGACGCCTTCGCGAACCATCCCAATCCGGCGGGGGTCCTCTCCACCGCGGGCGTGACCGGGCTGGCGGAGCCGAACACGGGGATCGCCTGGGAGTTCGTCGCCTTCACCGACCTCAACTCGGGCCTCACGACGGCCGTGCTCGCCCTCGTCGACGAGAACGACGGGGGCCTGGACAACACGACCCTCGGGTCCGTGACGATCACCCCGGGGGCGAACGACGGCTGGCAGCGCCTTCGCCTGCGCGTGAACGGCTCGAGGGTGGACGGCTGGTTCGGCGGCCCCCTCGGCACGACGGAGGGGACCCACTTCTCGGGCACCCTCGCGAACCCAGGGCCCGGGACGGTCTACTTCGGGTACCGCGAGTTCGTCACGGCGAACACCTCGGCGCGCCCGCTGACGATCGACGCGCTCACCGTCCGCCCCGCGGAGGCGGGGGTCGACTTCGTGACGCCCCCGGCGCCCTGCTTCGGCTCGCTCGGGTGCGCCCCCTCGATCGGGTGGAGCGGGGGGAACGCGAGCGTGTCGGCGCCCGGCCCCTTCTCGATCGACCTCTCGCGGGCGACCTCCCCGGCCCCGGCCCTCCTCGTGATCGGCGTCGTCAACACGGGGCTCTTCCCGCTCGACCTGGGGCTGCTCTTCCCGCCGGCGAGCGCCCCCTGCTACCTCCTCCAGGACTTCCCGATCCTCCTCTCTCTCGCGACGGCCGGGGGAGGCCCCTGCGTCGGGACGACGAGCGTCGCCTTCCCGAACCTCGCCGGGGCGGCGGTCGGAGGGACGGTCTACACCCAGTACGCCGTCGTCGACATCGGCTCGCCGCTCGGGTTCCCGGTCGTGGCCTCCGACGGCCTCGCCATCACCTTCCAGCCGTAGCCGGCCGGAACGCCGGACGATTCCGGGGGGGCGCCGCCGCGGCGCCCCCCTTTCTTTTTCCGTCCTCTCCCTCAGGCGCTGCCGACGCGGAAGCCCTGCATGATCTCCTCGAGGACCTTCCGCGGGGGGCGGACGCGCTCCTCGGGGAGCGTCGAGAGGGGCTCCTCGACGAGGTCGGCGTCCTCGGCGAACGTGCGCTTCTTGGGGTCGAGGAAGAGGAGGCCCGTCACCAGCCGCCCGTCGGCGCGCGCCTCGTGGATGACGCGCATCGCCTGGAGGCGGTCGGAGGGGTCGTACTCCTCCTTGATCTTCTGCAGGCGCAGGTGCGAGCCGTCGGGCATCTCGATGTCCTTCACCTCGCCGGGGGCGATCTCGACGTCGACGTGCTCCCAGAACGGGACGAACCCGATCTGGTGGAGGGGCTCGTCGTGCTCCTTCGCGTAGTCGTAGGACTTCGTCGATCCCTCGTGGTCGTTGAAGGTGACGCAGGGGGAGACGATGTCGAGGACGGCGGTGCCCGGGAAGGCGAAGGCCGCCTTGAGGATGGGGCGCAGCTGCTTGGGGTCCCCGGAGAAGGAGCGCGCGACGAACCCGCAGCCGAGCTCGATCGCGATCGCGCAGCAGTCGATCGGCGGCAGCTCGTTCTTCCGCCCCCCCTTCTGGAGGGAGCCGAAGTCCGCCGTGGCGGAGAACTGCCCCTTCGTCAGGCCGTAGACGCCGTTGTTCTCGATCAGGTAGACGCACGGGACGTTGCGCCGCACGAGGTGGACGAACTGACCCATCCCGATCGAGGCGGTGTCCCCGTCGCCGGAGACCCCGATCGGGATCAGGGTTCGGTTCGCGGCGAAGGTCCCCGTCGCGACGGAGGGCATCCGCCCGTGGACGGCGTTGAACCCGTGGGAGCGGCCGAGGAAGTAGGCGGGGGTCTTGCTCGAGCAGCCGATCCCGGACAGCTTCACGACCCGGTGCGGCTCGACCCCGTAGTCGAAGGCCGCCTCGACGATCGAGGAGGTGATCGCGTCGTGGCCGCAGCCGGGGCACAGCGTCGACTTGCTGCCGCGGTACTCCGCCTTCGGGAGGCCGGCGCGGTTCTTCGGGACGGTGGGGGCTTCGGTCATCGGACGGCGACCCCTTCGCGCTCGGCGGCCAGCACACCCTCGACGACGGAGCGCGCGTCGATCGGGAGTCCGTCGTAGTGGCGGATCGAGCGGATCTTCCCCGCCTCCGCCCCGACCTCGAGCCGCACCATGTCGGCCATCTGGCCGTCGCGGTTCTGCTCGACGACGTAGACCCGGTCGTGGGCGGCGACGTAGGCGGCGAGCTCCGGCGTGAAGGGGAGGGCCCGCAGGAGGAAGGTCGAGGGGTCGATCCCCTCGCGGCGCAATTCCTCCCTCGCCTCCACGATCGCCCAGTGGGTCGTCCCGTAGGCGAGGAGCCCGATCTCCGAGCCCCGCCGGATCTCGACGTCGGGCTTCGGGACGAACGTCTTCGCCGTCTCGTACTTCTTCGCGAGGCGGTCGACGAGCCGCACGTAGTCCTCGGGCCGCTCCGTGTACTGGGCGGCCTCGTTGTGCCCCGAGCCGCGGGTGAAGTAGGCCGCGGCCGGATGCGGGTTCCCCGGGATCGTGCGCCAGCAGATCCCGTCCCCGTCGACGTCGCGGTAGCGCTCGAACTTCGGCAGGCGCGAGAGCTGCTCGGCGCTCAGGACCTTCCCCCGGTCGATCGGCTTCTCGGGATAGGGGAAGGGGTCCGACATCCACTGGTTCATCCCGAGGTCGAGGTCGGAGGCGACGAAGACGGGGGTCTGGAGCTTCTCGGCGAGCTCGAGGGCGAGGATCCCGTACTCGAAGCAGTCCCGCACGGAGGAGGGGAAGAGCACCACGTGCCGCGTGTCCCCGTGGGACAGCGTCGCGAGCTTCCCGACGTCCCCCTGGCTCGTCCGGGTCGGCAGCCCCGTGCTCGGCCCGATCCGCTGGATGTCCCAGATCACGCCGGGGAGCTCGGCGAAGTAGCCGAGGCCGGCGAACTCCGACATGAGGGAGATCCCGGGGCCCGAAGTCGACGTGAGCGATCGCGCCCCGGCCCACCCCGCGCCGAGGACCATCCCGACCGCGGCCAGCTCGTCCTCGGCCTGGATCACGCAGAAGGTGTGCTTCCCCGTCGCGGGGTCCTTCCGGTACTTCTCGAGGAAGCCGATCAGGGACTCGACGAGGCTCGAGGAGGGGGTGATCGGGTACCAGGTGACGACGGTCACGCCGCCGAACATCGATCCGATCGCGGCCGCCGCGTTCCCGTCGATCAGGATCTTGCCGGCGGTCTTGTTCATCCGCTCGACGCGCAGCCCGTCGCGCTTCCCGAGGTTCGCCCCCGCCCACTCGAACCCCGCCCGCGCCGCCGCGAGGTTCATCTCGAGGGCCTTCTTCTTCCGCCCGAGCATGGCCTGGATCGCCGCCTCGACCTCCTTCATCTCGATCCCGAGGAGGAAGGCGACGACGCCGACGTAGACCATGTTGACGACGAGGCGTCGCAGCTTCGCGTCGGGGACGATCGGCTCGACGATCTTCAGGAAGGGGACCCCGTAGACGATCCGGTCCTCGGGGATCGCGGGCCGGGGGATCGCGTCGTTCCACACGAGGACCCCGTCGGGACCCATCGCCGCGGCGTCGGCGGCGGCGGTCTCCGGGTTCATCGCGACGAGGAGCTCGTGCCCGCGCTTGCGGGCGATCCAGCCGTCCTTGCTCACCCGGATCGTGTACCAGGTCGGGAGTCCCGCGATGTTCGACGGGAAGAGGTTCTTCCCGCTCACCGGGATCCCCATCTGGAAGATCGCTCGGAGCAGGACGCTGTTCGCCGTCTGGGAGCCCGAGCCGTTGACGGTGGCGACCTGGAGGCTGAAGTCGTTGACGAGGGGTTTCACGGGGGGGGGGAGGGGGGAGGAACCGGGTCCGGAAGGGGAGGCGAGGACCGCGGGAGACCCCATACCTCCGACGAAGAGAGATTTTCGCGGATCCCCGGCGTCCTTCAACGTCCTTTTATGGGACCCGCCTCCCCCCGCCTCCAGGTCCCTGCGGGGGAAAGAACCGGGCCCGCGCCGCCTCGAAGTTCCGGATAGGTGACCGTAGGCACCCGTGGGCTCCCCCTCCATCCACCCCACCACCCCCCTCGCCGCCGGGTTCCGCGAGTCCCTCGCGGGGTGCTTCCTCACGCTCGTGCGCCGCACGCGCGCCCTCGCGCCGCGCCTCGCGCACGGTCCGGAGCGCGACGGGCTCCTCCTCCTCCTCGCGCAGGGCGAGGTCGCCGCGATGGCGGCCGGCGCCTTCGCGGGGCTCCCTCGCGGGGAGGGATCCCAGGCGCCCCCGCTCGACGTCGCCGAGCTGATCCGGCGGGCGCTCCAGCGGGTCGCCCCGACGCTGAAGAGCCTCACGGTCGGCGCCTGTGTGCGCTCCGTCGTCGCGACGCTCCCCATCGCGGCTCCCTGGGACGGATTCGTCCGGGGCCTCTCGATCGCCATCGGGTGCGCGGCGGTCGCGGCCGGAAGGGGAGGGGCCGTCGGGATCGACGTCGCCGTCGAGGGAGAGCGCCTGACCCTCGCCGTGGAAGGGAGCGAGCGGTCGGGGCCCTCCGAGCAGGCTCCCCTTCCTTTCTCTCCCGCCGAGGCGGTCGCGGCCCTCCTCGCGCGCGCGGGCGGGAGCCTCCGCGTCGGCGGAGGGGTCCCTCCTCGCGCCTGGCGCCTCGACGTTCCCCTCGCCTCCGAAGCCAGCCCGGAATCCCTCGTCGCCTCCGCTCCCTGACCCCGCTCCTTGCGGGGGGAGGGGGGGAGCGCTTCGATTCAGGCGATGGCGCTCCTGGTGCTCCTCGCCATCCTCGCGGGGTGGGCGGGGCTCTTCGGGGGGACGCGCGTGCGGCGCGCCCGCTTCGCCGGCTCCTGGTACGAGGGGGATCCGGACCTCCTCCGCGCCTGCGTCGACGGCCTCCTCGATGCGGCGCCGCCGCGCTGTCTCTCCGCCCGCCGAGTGGGGATCGTCGTCCCGCACGCGGGCTACCGCTGGTCGGGCCCGGTCGCGGCCTGCGCCTACGCCACCCTCCGCGGTTGCGACTTCGACCGCGTCCTCGTCCTCGCCCCGAGCCACCGCGTCCACTTCCGGGGGGCCCGGGTTCCCGAGTGGGACGCCTACGGCACCCCGCTCGGCGAGGTCCCGGTCGACGCCCCGACATGCGCGCGCCTCCGATCCGCCCCCGGCCTCCGGGAAGAGCGGTCCGGCGAGACTTCCCAGGCCGACGGCCGGGAGCACTCCCTCGAACTGCAGATCCCCTTCCTCCAGCGCGCGCTCCCTTCCTTCCGGCTGGTGCCGGTCCTCGTCGGAGATCTCGGAGCGGCGGAGGCCTCGGCGACCATCGCCGGCCGCCTCCGCGCCGTCGTCGACTCCCGCACCCTGGTCGTCGCCTCCTCCGACCTCACACACTACGGGGAGGCGTACGGCTTCCATCCCTTCCCTCCCGACGATCCGGCCCTCCCCGACCGGATCCGCGGCCTCGACGACGGCCTCATCGATGCCGTGCTGCGCGCGGACGCCGCCCACCTCGGCGCATTCCAGGAGAACCGGGAGACGAACGCCTGCGGAGCCGGCGCGATCCGCCTCCTCCTCGAGATGTTCCCGAGCGGCTACCACGGCACCCTTCTCGACTACCGGACCTCCGGGGAACTCTCGGGCGACTGGTCCTCCTCGGTCTCCTACGCCGCGATCGCCCTTTCGGGGCTCCGTCCCGTCCTGTCCGAGGAGGAGGCGAACGCCTGCCTCTCCCTCGCGCGTGCGGCTCTGACGGCAGCCGTCCTCGGTCAGTCGGAGCCCGAGCCGGCGGTCGAGACTCTCCCTCGTGCGCTCCGGGATCCTTCCGGCGCCTTCGTCACCCTCCGGCGCGGAGAGGACCTCCGCGGGTGCGTCGGCCAGATGCGACCCGCGCAGCCGCTCTGGAGGGCGATCGTGACGAACGCGGCCTCGGCCGCGCTCCAGGACAATCGCTTCGACCCGGTCCGCCCGGAGGA
>CBRGOK010000031.1:0-13221 GCA_967798035.1 uncultured bacterium | reverse complement strand
CCCCGGCGGCGACGACCTCGGGCGCGTCGAACGCGGGGAGGAGGCGGGCGAGCCAGTCCCGGACGGGGACGGAGTCGTCGTCGAGGAACGCGACGATCTCCCCCCGGGCCGCTCCGACGCCGGCGTTGCGCGCCCCCGCCAGGTTCCGCTCCGGGTAGTCGACGACCCGGCTCCCCGAATTGACCGCCACCTCCCGGGAGCCGTCGCGCGTGGGGCCCACGACGACGATCGTCTCGAAGGAGGCTCCCCGCAGCCGCCGGATCGCCCGCAGGGCGCGCCGCAGCCACCGCTCGCGATCGACGGTGCACACCACGATGGAAGAGAGGCGAGCCACGCCCCTCAGGCCTCCAGGACCGATCCGTAGAGGGCGCGGTGCGCCGCCGCAGCGGCCTCCCAGGTGAAGCGCGCCGACCTCGCCCTCCCCGCCTCGGCGAGGGAGCGGCGCCGGGGCTCGTCGCCGAGGAGGCGAAGGATCTCGGCGGCGAGGACCTCCGGATCGGTCGTGGCGACGAGCGCTCCGGCGTCCCCGAGGACCTCCGGGATCGCCCCGTCGGCGAGGGCGAGGACGGGCAGGCCGCTCGCCATCGCCTCCGCGACGGCGAGCCCGAACCCCTCGATCCGGGAGGCGGAGACGAGGAGATCGGCGCAGCGCAGGAGGGCCGGGAGGTCCGCGTCGGGGAGGCCCCGGATCCACCGCACCTCCTCGCCCCCGAGGCGGGCGAACGCCTCCTCGAATCCCGAGGAGAGCCAGCCCCTCCGTCCGACGAAGAGGAGGCCCGGGGCGGGCCGGACCCGGTCGCGGACGATCGAGAAGGCCTCGAGGACCTCCCGCTGTCCCTTCCGGGGCTGCACGGTCCCGAGGCAGAGGAGGAGGGGGGCGGGGAGGGCGATCCGCGTCCGGAGACGGGCGAGGCGTTCGGGATCCGGCTCCCGCCGGAACCGCCCCTCCACCCCGTAGGGGATCGCGGCGACCTTCGCCGGCGCCACGCCGAGGCCCTCTACGAGGTCGCGCCGCGACGCCTCGCTCCCGGTCACGATCGCGTCCGCGCGCCGCGCGGCAGAGGCGGTCTCCCGGCGCAGATAGGCGCCCGCGAGCGCCGGGAAGGTCTCGGGAGCCCGGAAGGGGGCGAGGTCGTGGATAGAGACGACGGCGCGGCAGGGGAGGCGCGGGGGGAGGGAGTGCTTCGTCCCGTGGAAGAGGTCGATCCCCAGGCGCCGGACGAGCCGCGGGAGGAAGATCCTCTCGCCGAGCGGGCGGAGCGCGCCTCGCAGGGCGGGGACCGCCACCGCCTCCCCGTCGATCGCCCCGAGCGCGCGGGGGTCGTCCGCGAAGAGCCGGATCTCCGGGGAATCGGGGAGGGCGCGGAGGCCGGCGAGGAGCCCCCGCGCGTAAGTGCGGGGGCCCCCGACGGTCCTGCCGATCGCCGCGAGGCCGATCCTCACGGTTCGTACTTCGAGCCCCCACTCCGCCGGCTTGAGGCGCGGGGGGGGGAAGATCGAAGAACGCTGGGCCGTGCGCCGCGTCCCCCTCCCCCTCGTCCCGTTCCTCGCGGCGACCCTCCTCCACCTCGGCGCGCTCCGCGGCGGCTTCCACTTCGACGACGAGCACGCCGTCGTGCGCAACCCCGCGGTCCAGGACCTGCGCAACGCCCCCCTCTTCTTCACCGATCCGGCCCGTTTCTCGGCGTCGGGGGAGGGGGCGATGTACCGCCCCGTGACGCTCTCGCTCCACGCCGTCAATGCGGCGCAGGCCCGGACCTCCTCCCCCCTCCCGTGGGTCGCGACGAACCTCCTCCTCCACGCGGCATGCTCGGCGGGCCTGTTCCTCCTCGTCCGCGAGGTCCTGCGCCGGAGCGGGTCCATCCGCCCGGAGGTCGCCGCCCTCGCCGCCTCCCTCCTCTTCGCGGTCCACCCCCTCGCGACCGAGGTCGTGAACTACGTCTCCGCGCGATCCTCCTCCCTCGCCTTCGCGTTCGCGATCGGCGCCCTACTCGCCCACCTCCGGGCGCGCGAGGGGAGCCGGCTCGCGTGGGCCGGATCCCTCCTCCTCGGCGCGCTCGCGATGCTCTCGCGGGAGACCGCGGTCGCCCTCCCGCTCCTCGTCGGCACGGTCGAGCTCCTCCTCCCCGGGTTCGCGCGCGCGCGGGTCCTGCGCACGCTCCCCTGCCTCGCCGTCACGGGCGCGTTCCTCGCGCTACGGGCCCACCTCCTCGGCGGGGTCGTCGGTCCGGCCGCGGCCGTCCCCGACGTGGAGCCCGAGGCGGGCTGGGGGCGCTCGCCGGAGACCAATTTCGTCCTCCAGTCCCTCGCGGCGGTTCGCTTCCTCGGCCTCGTGCTGTGGCCCGGCGGGCTGACCGTGGACCACACCTTCCCGCGACCCTCCGGGCTCGGGGATCCCCTGTTCTTCTCCTCGGCGGCGATCCTCCTCGTCGTGGCGGCCGCCGCCTTCGCGCTGCGTCGCCGGCCCGCGTGCCTCCTCGGCTTCGTCCTCCTCGCCTCCGGCCTCGCCCCCTACTTCTTCGCCCCCCTGAACGTCGTCTTCGCGGAGCACCGC
Source organism: uncultured bacterium (assembly GCA_967798035.1). Lineage (GTDB taxonomy): Bacteria > Planctomycetota > UBA1135 > UBA1135 > JAKEFM01 > JAKEFM01. The sequence continues at coordinate 10,667 of CBRGOK010000031.1, read as the reverse complement.
GCCTACCCCTCGCTCGCCGGCGCCTGCCTCGTCCTCGGCGACGGCGCCGCTGCCGCCCTCGCGGCGTGGCCGCGTCGCGCTCTCGCCCTGAGGGGCGCGGCGGCGGTCCTCCTCCTCGGCCTCGCCACCCGGGCGGCGGCCCGCGACCTCGACTGGAGGGGAGGGGAGAGCGACCTCCCCCTGTGGGAGTCGGCCGTCCGGGTCAGTCCCGATTCCTTCCGCGCGCACCACGGGCTCGCGAACGGCCTGTTCGAGTCGGGGGACCTCGACGGGGCGGAGCGGCACTACCGGGAAGCGCTGCGGATCTACCCGCGGTACGACGCGGCGCGCATCTCCCTCGCGGGCGCCCTCCTCCGACGCGGGGGGGGACCGGCGCTCGACGAGGCGGTCGCCCTCCTCGAGGAGCTCCTCGCCCGCCGTCCCGCGCACGTCCTCGCCCGGTTCCGGCTCGCCGCGGCGCTGCAGGCCCGGTTCCTCCTCTCCGGCGACCTCGCCGACGCCTCGCGCTGCGACGGTCTCCTCTCCTCCCTTGCGGAGGAGAATCCCGCGGACCGGAGCGCGCGGACTCTCCTCGAGCTCTTCCGGAGGGAGCGGGAGCGGGGCTAGAGCGGGAGCCCGAAGAGGCGCGCCGCGTTCCCGGCGATCGCCTCGGCGAGTGAGGGGACCTCCTCGCCGCGCTCCACCGCGAGCCGCTCGAGCGTGTGCCGGACGAAGGCGGGCTCGTTGCGCTCCTTCCGCACCGGCTGGGGGGGGAGGAAGGGGCAGTCGGTCTCGACGAGGATCGACGCCGCGGGGACGAAGCGGGCCGCGGCGCGGATCGCGTCCGACTTCGGGTAGGTGAGGGTGCCGGAGAAGGAGACGTGGAACCCGCGGTCGAGCGCCTCCCTCGCCTCCTCCGGCCCCATCGAGAAGCAGTGGAAGACGCCTCCCGCCTCGCGCCCTCCCTCCGCGTCGAGGATCTCGAGGAGGTCCCGGAACGCCTCCCGGCAGTGCAGGACGAGGGGGCGGCGCAGGCGCGCGGCGAGGCGGACCTGCAGCGCGAAGGCCCGCCGCTGGTCCTCCCGCGGCGCGTAGTCCTTGAAGTAGTCGAGGCCCGTCTCGCCGACGCCGACGAATCCGGGCCCCGAGGCGAGGACTTCGAACGCCTCGGCGGCGGCGGGATCGAGGAGGGAGCGCGCGTCGTGCGGATGGACGCCGGCGGTGGCGACGAGGCCGGTCCCGGATCGAGCGAGCGCGAGGGCCCGCTCCGAGGAGCCCGCGTCCGTCCCGACGCAGACGATCCCCTCGACCCCGGCCTCCCGGGCGCGGGCAAGCACGGCGCCGACCTCCTCGCCGAAGAAGGAGGGGTCGAGGTGGGCGTGCGTGTCGACCAGCCTGGGCCGGGGCACTCTCCTAGCGGCACTCCCTCCGGAGCGCGTCTTGGAGGACCAGGCGGAAGGCCTCCTGCCGCTCCTGCCGCTCGCACTCCTCGAGGAACGGGCAGGCCTCCTTTCCCTGGATCTGCACGAGGGACAGGACCGCCTTCCGCTTCCGCATCCCGTCCCTCGGCTCCGTCAGGATGATCCGCTTGAGCGGGTCCACCGCCTCGGGGGACTTGAGCCGTCCGAGGGCCTCGATGGCGCGGTAGTGGGAGGAGGGGTCGCGCTCGGGGTGCTCCGCGAGCTCGAGGAGCATCTTCACGACCTCGGCCCCCCCCTTCTGGGCGGCCATCGTCACCGCCTCCCCCAGGAGCGGGAAGGAGCCCCTCGCCGAGCCGCGGATGAAGGCGAGGAGCTCGGGAAGGGTTCGGTCGGGATCGGTCCGCATCGCCACTCCTGCCGCCGCCATCCGGAGCACCGGATCCCCTTGCGACTGGAAGATGCGGAGCGCGACCTCGGCCGTGCGGGCGGGGTCGATCCCCTCCATCGCCAGGAGGACCCGTTGGCGGAACGGAGCGGGGGTGGGGGTGTCGAGGGCCGCGGAGAGCGCCTCGAAGCCGGCGCTCCCGAGCGCCTTCAAGGCGGCCACCGCGGCGTCCATCCGCTTCTCGGCGACGCGCTGCTCGACGGGATCCTGGGGGTACGACAGGAAGTCGTCGCAGGCGGCGCGCAACTCGTCGAGGAGGGCGGCCGGGTCGCTGCGGGGAGGGTCCGAGGCTCGTCCGGGTCCGGTCCGGCCAGCGGCGAGGGCCGCCTCGACCTTCGTCCCGAGGCGACGGACCTGGACGAGGCACAGGCCGACGAGGAGGAGGACCAGGCACTGCAGGAGGAGGATGGCTCGATTCAAGTTCGCACGCTTGTCTGCGCGAGGGCGCACGACCGCCGAGCGATTCTGGAAGCCGCTGGATCCGGGGACAAGGCGAGGCAGGGCTCCTCGGGGGAGGGACCGGCCGGCACGCGTCGCGCTCGCTGGCACAACCGTTGCGTTGTCCTTCCTCGCAAGGCCCGTACCCGAATCTGTGAACCGACGAAGCCCGCTGCTATCATCCCTTCCGTCGCAGGCGTGCCGGAGCCCCCTCAACCGCCGCGGCGATTTTCCTCCTTCCGGGGACCCTTCATGACCCTCGTGAGCCGGCTCCTGCCCCTCCCGTTCCTCCTCGTCCTCGGCTGCTCGGGGAGCGGCGGGGGGGCGTCGGGCACCTTCGTCATCGTCTCGTGCTCCCTCGGCTGCACCACGGGCGGCTGCTCGATCAACCAGATCGCCGAGAACCAGGAGATCGTCCTCGAGTTCAACCGGCCCGTCGACCCCTCCAGCGTCGGCCCCGACACGTTCAACGTCGTCAAGGCGGTCCCTGGCGGCGCCGCCCCGCCCGGGACGTGGGTCACGCAGGGGAAGAAGGCGATCTTCCGCCCCCTCCTCTCCTTCGGCTCGATGGGCTCGATCGTCTTCGGGTTCGAGGAGAACGCCCCCTACCAGATCACCGTCCCCGGCGCCCCGTCGGGGACCGTGATCCGCTCGACGGCGGGGAGCCCCAACCGCACGGCCATCTCCTGCGTCGTCACGGCCTCCCAGGGGGTGAACGACTACGTCCCCGGCTCGCCCCATGTCGCGGTCTTCTACCAGTCCGACCCGCTCAATCCCTCCGCGCTCGTTCCCCTCGCCGACGCGACCTGCGTCCCGCGCGGGCTGCCGGATCCCGACCTCCCCCAGCCGCCGGGGATCGTCCCCGCGCCCGTGCGGATCGTCTTCGTCTTCGACGACATCATGCAGCCGGAGAGCCTCGTCGACCCCCTGCTCCAGTCGAGCGAGACGCTGCGGGTCCGGGTGAGGCAGTTCGATCCGGGGCCTCCGGTCGACGAGAGCACCACGATCGTCCCCGGGACCTTCACGATCTCCTTCGACTTCACGGCGCTGCGGACGCGGGTCGTCTTCGCCCCGACCGTGCTCTACCCAGGGCTCGGGTTCGCCCCGACCGCGGGCGGCTGCATCCCTCCCTTCCCGGGGGGGGAGACGCTCCGGCAGATGGAGGTGGAGCTCTCCCCGGCGATCTTCGACGTCTCGGGGAGCACGACGACCCCCCCGAACCCGCTCGTCCTCGCCCCCAACCAGGATCCGGTCGTCTTCACGACGAAGCCGGCGGAGGCCTCGACCTTCACCCTCACGGAGGACTTCGAGACGACCGCCCGGGAGGACGCGTCCCGGACCGGGGCGCTGTGGAACGACCCCTCGGCCCCGGGCGTGCTGAAGATCGGGAAGGGAGGTGGGAGGGGCCTCCTCGGGGACGTCCGCCTCGGGGAGGATGACGTGATCATCGACACGGGGAGCCAGACCTTCCCGCACCCCGAACTCCCCGGGACCCACACCCTGACGGGCGCGCCGATCACGGTGACGAACGGGATCTTCGAGTTCGAATCGATCCGCATCCCCCAGGGCCGCAAGCTCACGTTCGTCGGTCCGAACGTGGCGCGGATCTTCGTCCGCGGGAATCTCGAGGTCCAGGGGACGCTGGATCTCGCGGGCAAGCCCGGCCCGGACGTCCTGACCTTCAACGACGCCGCCCAGGGCGGCTTCCCCCAGCACCCCACGGGCGGCGCGGGCGGAGCGGGCGGTCCGGGCGCTGGCGCCGGCGGGGAGGGCGGGGACATCGACCCGAACGTCCAGGCGACGTTCCCCGCCACTCAGTTCTGGTCCTCGACCGCGATCCTGGACGGGCAGCCCGGGGAAGGGGTCGGAGGTTCGACAGGTCCGGGGAACGGCGCCGCCGCCGGTGCGGTGCACTATCCCGACAACCTCCCCCCCCCGGGGTCGCTCGCGGGCTGGATCTGCCCTGTGACCATCTTCTGCAAGTCCCAGCAAAAGGGGAGCGGGGGGGGTGGAGGCGGGTACAAGACGCCCGGGTCGAGCGGAGCGCAGGGGACCTTCCCGTACCCGCCGCCCGGGACGGCCTGCGTTCTCGGGACCGGGACCCCGCCGGTGATCCCGTGGCCCCCGCTGGCATCCCCCGGAGGATCTGCCGTCGTCGCGGATCCGACTCTCAATCCCGATCTCGGGTTCCTGCTCGGAGGCTCCGGCGGCGGGGGGACGGGGGTGAATCCCCACGAAACCAGGCCGCAACTCGGGGCCGTGTGCACCCCCGCCTCCGTCAACGTGGTGCCGCCGGAGACGGTCGTCTACCAGACCGGGTGCGGCGGCGGCGGGGGAGGGGGAGCCGGGCAGGTCCAGGTGGGGCGCGATGCCACCTTCCAGGCGCCGGGCCTGATCGACGCCTCCGGCGGGAGGGGCGGCAGTTCCCTCTCCGCCACGAGCACGATTCCGGGGACGGGCGCCGGATCCGGCGGCGGGGGGGGGAGCGGCGGGGCCGTCCTTCTCCAGGTGGCGAGGGAGATCACTCTCCCCGCAAGCACCTCCATCGCCCTCCGGGTGAAGGGGGGAGCGGGAGGACCCAACACGGTCACGCAGGCGACGGGGGGCGCCGGCGGGGACGGCTACGCGCGGATCGAGACCGATCCCGCCCCCCCCCTCGGCACGTTCACGAACTTCGTCGACCCGATCGCCTCCCTCACCGTCGGGACCTACGTCCCCTTCACCGGGTCCGCCGCGAACTTCTCGGGGGCGACCTCGAACTGGATCCCCACGGCCGGCTCCGGCTCCCTCATCGTCACCTACGACCACTACACGCTGAAGGCGGCCTTCGGCAACCCGGCCACTCCCCCCGCGAATGTCCAGAACTGCTCCGATCCGCTCGTCACGTGCACGGATTTCGACGACGATCCGGGCACGCCGAACGGACCGCTCCTCCCCGGCGTCCATCCCATCCAGATCTTCTTCCAGGGTGCGCCGGCCGACGAGTCGGGCGAGACGCCCAACGAGGAGCTGGCGGGCGAGTGGGTGACGACCCTCGCCGCCCTCAACGCGAACGATCCGGCCGCCCGGTTCGTCCGGTTCGCGATCGTCTTCGACCAGGCGCTCGCGACGACCGGCCCGCCTCCCCTCCTCCTCGCGGTCCTCGAGGTCAAGCTCTTCCTGAACGCCGAGTGACGGGGCGGCGGGCGTTTCCGGAAACGGGGACGCGCCTCTTCGTCGCGGCGGGAGTCCTCGTCGACCCGGAGACCTGGATCCCCGGAGGATCGCTCCTCCTCCAGTCGGGGCGCGTCCGCGAGGTCCGCGTCGGGGTCCCGGGGAAGCGGGGCGCCGAGGTCGTGGACCTGCGGCCCGCGGTCCTCGTGCCCGGCCTGCTCGACGCGCACGCCCATCTCGACCTCACCCGCGTCGGGACGGTCCCGGCGCGCCGGGGATTCGCGGACTGGATCCGGGCCGTCCTCGAAGGCCGCCGCACGATCCCCGGCAGCGAATCGCCGGAGTCGGTTCGAGACGGGGCGCGGGCCCTCCTCGCGCGCGGCTCGACCTCCCTCGCCGACCACGACGGATCCGGGGACTCCCTTGCGGGACTTTCGGGATGGCCGGGGCGCGCCCTCGTCCTCCGGGAGGTGATCGCGCCGGCCCCCGAAGCGGCGGAACGGGAGGCGCGCCGGGCGCGCTCGTGGCTCGAGACCTTCCCCTCCCGCTCGCGGCGGAGGCCCGGCCTCGCCCCCCACGCTCCGTACACCGTCTCGGTCCCGCTCTACTCCCGCCTCGCCCGCCTCGCCGCGGCCCGACGCGTGTCCCTCTCGACCCACCTCGCCGAGACGCGCGAGGAGACGGTCCTCCTGCTCCGGGGGAAGGGCCCGCTCCGGGACCTCCTCGAGGAGCGCCGGCGGCTCCCCCCCGGATGGCGCCCTCCCGGGATGCGACCCCTCGAGGTCCTGGAGGCCGCGGGTGCCCTGGGTCCGCGCACCCTCCTCGTCCACGCGAACGACCTCACGGAGGAGGAGTGCGCCAGGGTCGCCCGCTCCGGAGCGACGGTCGTCGTCTGCCCCGGCACGCACCTCCATTTCGGCCGGGCGGCGGCGTCGGTCCGCCGGCTCCGGGCGTCCGGCGCGCGCCTCGCCCTCGGGACGGACGGTCTCGCGAGCAACGACCGGCTCGACCTCTTCGCGGAGATGGCCCGGCTGCGCCGCCTGGTCCCGGCGATGAGCCCGGCCGACGTCTTCCGGGCCGCCACCCTCGGCGGGGCGGCGCTGCGCCTCTCCCGCGGGGCCGGGACGCTCGCTCCGGGGGCGGCGGCGGACTTCCTCGCGCTCGACCCGCCGGGGGCGCGGCTCGATCGGCGGGGGCTCCTCGCCTGGCTGACGGAAAGATCCCCCGTGCCCCGCGCCGTATTCGTCGCCGGCCGGGCCCCCGATCGGACGTAGCGCGGGCCGGCTATATTGCGCAGCCTCTCGGGGACCGGGCGGAGGCCCGTCCTCCCGACGGAAGACGGATGACGTCGAACGCGAGCGCGGCCGAGATCCTCCGGCGGGAAGCCCGCTTCCTGATCACGGGTCACGTGCGGGCCGACGGCGACTGCCTCGGCGCGGAGGCCGCCCTCTGGCACCTCGTCCGGGCCCTGGGCAAGGAGGCGACGATCCTCAATCCCGACCCCCTCGCGGAGCGCTACGCCTTCCTCGCGAAGGTCGCCCCCTTCCGGTCCTACGACCCCGCCGCCGGCCCCGACCAGGTCCCCGCCTACGACGCCCTATTCGTCTGCGACGTCGCGGTCCTCTCCCGCACCGGACCCCTCGAGCCGATCCTGCGGGCGCGCCCCTCGCGGCGGGTCGTCGTCGACCACCACGTGCCGGACCGGGGGGAGGTCTGGGACGCCGCCTACGTCGACGAGTCGGCGCCCGCGAGCGGCTACCTCGTCTGGCGCCTCGCCCGCGAGATGGGGGTCGCCCTCCCGAAGGAGGCGCTGGAGGCGGTCTTCGTCGCGCTGACGACGGACACCGGCTGGTTCCGCTACAGCAACACCTCGGCGGTCGCCCTGTCGGCGGCCGCGGAGATCGTGGGGGCGGGGGTCGACGTGGAGGAGCTCTATCGGCGGGTCTACCAGCAGTTCCCGCCCCACTGGCCGGTGGGGATCGGTGCGATCCTCGGCACGCTCCGGTACCGCGCGGGGGGCGCGCTCGCCGTCGTCGCGATCGACCGCCGCGGGCTCGCGGAGCGCGGCGTCGAGACGATGGAGGACGCCGACGAGGTGCTCGACGTGCTGCGCGCCGTGGGCCCCGTCGAGGTCGTGCTCTTCCTGCGCGAGCAGGACGGCGGCCGCGTCAAGGCCTCCCTGCGCTCGAAGGGGGACTTCGACGTGAACGAGTTCGCCCGGCGCTTCGGCGGCGGGGGGCACCGCAAGGCCGCCGGCTTCGAGCGGCCCGGCCCGTTCGCGGCGGTCGTGCCGGGTCTCGAGGCGGAGGCGGAGGAGGCGGTCGAGCGCTGGCGAGCGGGGAGGCGGGGTTGATCGCGCTCGTCTCCGACCTCCACAGCAACCGCGAGGCGCTCGAGGCGGTCCTCGCGGCGATCGCCGAGCTGGGGGAGGTGAAGGAGATCGTCTGCCTCGGGGACATCGTCGGGTACGGGCCGGACCCCGAGGTGGTCGTCGACCTCGTCCGGCAGCGGACCTCCTTCGCCCTGATGGGGAACCACGACGAGGCGCTCTTCCGGGAGGCGACCGACTTCAACCCCTACGCGCGGCGCGCGATCGAGGTCACCCGGCGCAAGATGCGGCCGGGCCTCCTCGCCTCCCCGGAGAAGCGGGAGCGGTGGAGGTACCTCCAGTCGCTCCCCTCCTCCGTGCGGCGGGACGGGCTCCTCTTCGTCCACGCCTCCCCGCGCGACCCGCTGCGGGAGTACGTGCTCGCCACGGACGGCATCCACAACCCCGAGAAGATGGAGGCGGTCTTCGCCGCCTTCGACGGGGTGTGCTTCATCGGCCACACGCACCACCCCGGGATCCACGGGCCCGACTTCCGCTTCCAGGCGATGGACGGCGCCGACCGGATGCGCGTGCGCCTCCCCCCGGGGGAGAAGCGGCTCGTCAACGTCGGCTCCGTCGGCCAGCCGCGGGACGGGGATCCCCGCGCGTGCTTCGCCACCTTCGACGGCGAATCGGTCGCTTGGCACCGGGTCCCCTACGACTTCCGGACGACGATGGAGAGGATCCGCGCGACGCCGGGGCTCGACGACATCCTGGCGCGGCGGCTCGCGATCGGGAAGTGAGCGCCTACCGGAAGAGGGCCGCCAGCACGTAGCGCGCGATCTTCGGGTTCTCCCGGAGGCGGCGGACGGAGTACGCGTGCCACGCCTCCCCGTAGGGGACGTAGATCCGGACGCGCTGTCCGCTCGCGGCGAGCCGGTCGCGCAGCGTCTCGGCGACGCCGAGGAGCATCTGGCACTCGAACCGCTCCGGCGGAATCCGGAGGCGCTTCGCCAGGGCGATCGCCGCCTCGGCGAGCGGCTCGTCGTGCGTCGCGCACCCGACGGTCGCCCCGCCGCGCAGGAGCGCCTCGAGGGCGAGGAGAAAGCTCCGGTTGATCTCGTCGTGGGCCTTCCAGGCGATCTCCGGGGGCTCCCGGTAGATCCCCTTGCAGAGGCGCACGTTCAGGGGAGGACCTCCGAGGAGCGCGCGGGCGTCCTCGAGGGTGCGCCGCAGATAGGCCTGGAGGACGGGGCCGACGTTGTCGAACTCCGAGCGCAGGCGGCGGTAGAGGTCGAGCGTCGCGTCCGTGCAGGAGGAGTCCTCCATGTCGACCCGGACGAAGTTTCCGAGGCCCCTCGCCACCTCGAGGAGCCCGCGCATCCGCCGCTCGCAGCCCGGGGCGTCGATCTTCAGGCCGAAGTGGGTCAGCTTGACCGAGACGTTCGACCGGAGGTTCCTCCGGCGGATCTCCCGGAGGACCTCGGCGTACTCCGCGACCGCCGCCTCGGCCTCGGAGGGGTCCCTCGCGTGCTCGCCGAGGAGGTCGACCGTCGCCACCATCCCGGCGGCGTTCAGCGTGCCGATCGTCGCCAGCGCGTCCTCGCGCCGCGTCCCGGCGATGTAGCGGCGGGCCACCCTCCACACGACCGGCTTCGGGAGGAGGGGGAGCGCGCGGGTGATCGCGGCGTCGAGGAGGCCGGGCATCGGGGAGGGGGCGGATTCTAGTGGTCCCCCCTTCCGCGTACATTTCGGCGCGTGAGACGACGCCGGCAGGGAGTCGGGCGGGGGGGCGAGGTCGCCGTGGTCCTCGTGACCGCGCCCGATCGAAAGACCGCCCGGCGCCTCTCCCGCGCCCTCGTCGGGGAGCGGCTCGCGGCCTGCGCGAACGTCGTCGGGGGTCTCCGCTCGATCTACCGCTGGAAGGGGAAGGTGAGGGACGACGCCGAGGTCCTGCTCGTGATCAAGACCCGGCGCGCGCTCTTCCGTCGCCTCGCCGCACGCGTCCAGGAACTCCACCCCTACTCGATCCCCGAGGTCCTCGCCCTTCCGGTCGCCGGCGGGAACGTCTCCTACCTCGCCTGGCTCCGCGCGGAGACCTCCCGCGCGTGAGCGAGGCGGAAGACCGAGAGAGCCCGCGTGGGTTCCGGCTCGTTCCCTTTCTCGCCGGCCTGGGGCTCGGTCTGGCGGCCTTTCTCCTCACGGGGTCCCTCCCGGCCGCTCAGCGCGCGACGGCGGCGATCACGGCGGCCACGACGAGCTGGTGGATCGGCGGGGCGATGCCGCTCGGCGCGGCCTCGCTCTTCCCCTTCGTCGCACTCCCCCTGACAGGCGCGATGCCCGTCGCGGCCGTCGCCTCCGCCTACTTCGATCCGATCATCCTCCTCTTCTTCGGCGGCTTCCTCCTCGCTCTCGGGATCGAGCGCTGGGGACTGCACCGCCGGATCGCGTACGGGATCGTCCGGCGCGTCGGGGCGGGGCCGAGGCGCCTCGTCCTCGGGCTGATGCTCGGCACGGGCTTCGTCTCGATGTGGGTGTCGAACACCGCGACGGCCCTCCTCATGCTCCCGATCGCCCTCGCGGTCGTCGCGGGGTTGGAGGGGGCGGGGGGCGGCCGAAACGAGAACTTCGCCTTCTGCGCCCTCCTCGGCGTCGGCTACGCCGCCTCGATCGGGGGGCTCGGGACTCCCGTGGGGAAGGCGCCAAACCTGATCTTCCTCGGCCAGTACCGCTCCTTCTTCCCCCAGGCCCCGTCCATCACCTTCTTCCAGTGGATGGTCGCCTGCGTCCCGCTCGTCTTCCTCCTCCTCGTCTGCTCCTGGGTGATCCTCATCACCTACGCCCGTCCCGGGCCCGTCGACCCGCGCGTCGGCGCGGCGGTCGAGGAGAGGGCGCGCGCGCTCGGCCGGTGGACCCCGGCCGA
>CBRGOK010000030.1:0-13356 GCA_967798035.1 uncultured bacterium | reverse complement strand
TGCACCCCCTACAACGCCGACTTCGACGGGGACCAGATGGCGGTCCACCTCCCCCTCTCCTACGAGGCGCAGGTGGAGGCCTCGACCCTGATGCTCGCGACGAACAACATCTTCTCCCCGGCGCACGGGGGCCCGATCATCGCCCCCTCGCAGGACATCGTGCTCGGGTGCCACTACCTGACGACCGAGCGCGCCCAGTCGAAGGGGGAGGGGCGGGTCTTCTCGAGCGAGGACGAGCTCTTCCTCGCCTACGCCCACGGGCCGGTCGAGACCCACGCGCGCGTGCGCGTGCGCTTCGCGCCGGGGACGGCCGTGCGCGTCGACCCCTCGGGACGCGAGGCGATCGTCGGCCCCGACGGCCGCATCCCCGCCCCCGACGGCAAGCGCGTCCTCGTCGAGACGACGGTCGGGCGGGCGATCTTCAACGACTCCCTCCCGCCGGGGATGCCCTACTACAACTACGAGCTCGACAAGAGGACCCTCTCGGCGGTGATCTACGACTGCCACCGCCTCCTCGGCCGGGAGGAGACGCTGCGGCTCCTCGACGACGTGAAGGACCTCGGCTTCAAGGCGGCGACCCGCGCGGGGCTCTCCATCTCGAAGAACGACATGAAGGTCCCCGAGTCGAAGTCGGAGATCATCGCGAAGACGGAGAAGGAGGTCGACCGGATCGAGACCTTCTACCGCAACGGGATCATCACGGAGGGCGAGCGCTACAACAAGATCATCGACCAGTGGACGGCGGCCCGCGAGCGCGTGGGGGAGGACATGATGCGGGCGATGAAGGAGGACGCCCGCGGCGGGAAGCCGTACTTGAACCCGATCTACGCGATGGTCCGCTCCTCGGCGCGCGGGTCGATCGAGCAGATCCGCCAGATCGCCGGGATGCGCGGCCTGATGGCGAAGCCCTCCGGCAAGATCATCGAGACCCCGATCCGGGCGAACTTCCGCGAGGGGCTGCGCGTCCTCGAGTACTTCTCCTCGACCCACGGGGCGCGCAAGGGGTTGGCGGACACGGCGCTCAAGACCGCCGACTCGGGCTACCTGACGCGCAAGCTCGCCGACGTCGCCCAGAACGTCGTCATCACGGTCCGCGACTGCGGCACCCCCAACGGGATCCCGAAGGAGGCGATCCACAAGGGGGAGAAGGTCGCCGTCTCCCTCACCCAGGCGATCCGCGGGCGCGTCGCCCGCCAGGCGATCGTCGACGTCGTCACGGACGAGGTCATCGTCCGGGAGAACGACCTCCTGACGGAGGAGGTCGCGCGGCGGATCGAGGACATGAAGTTCCCGAAGATCTTCGTCCGCTCCCCGCTCACCTGCGAGGCCTCCCTCGGCGTCTGCGCGCTGTGCTACGGGATGGACCTCTCGCGCGGCGACCTCGCCGAGGACGGGCTCGCCGTCGGGATCATCGCGGCCCAGTCGATCGGGGAGCCGGGCACCCAGCTCACGATGCGGACCTTCCACGTCGGGGGGACCGCCTCCCGCACGGTCGAGGAGTCGGAGATCCGGTCCCGCCGCGCGGGGACCGTCCGCCTCACCGACTCGACCGCGATCATCGAGGGGGCGAAGGGGAAGGCCCCCGTCGTCCTCAAGCGGAACATCGAGTTCGTGATCTTCGACAAGCGGGACCGGGAGCTCGACCGCTACACGATCCCCTACGGGGCGGAGCTCCTCGTCTCCGAGGGGAAGGAGGTGAAGGAGCGGGAGGCCCTCGCGCGGTGGGACCCCCACCACGTGCCGATCCTCGCGGACAAGGAAGGGAAGGTCACCTTCGAGGACGTCGTCGAGGGGCGCACGATGAAGGTCGAGCGCGAGGCGGGGGGGATGCCGCGCAAGGTCATCATCGAGCACAAGGGGGACCTCCACCCGCAGATCGTCCTCGTCGACGAGAAGGGCGCCCCGGTCGCCGTCTACCCGCTCCCCGAGCGCGCCTACATCGAGGTCGAGGACGCCGACCCGATCGAGGCGGGGGCGCTCCTGGCGAAGACCCCGCGGGAGATCTCCGGCACCCAGGACATCACGGGGGGCCTGCCGCGCGTGACGGAGCTCTTCGAGGCGAGGAAGCCGAAGGAGCCCGCCGTCATCTCCGAGATCGACGGCCTGGTCGAGCTCGGGGAGAAGCGCCGCGGCAAGCGGACGATCCTCGCCACCGACCCCGAGTCGGGGATCACCCGCGAGCACCTGGTCCCCCAGGGCAAGCACCTGCGGGTCCACAAGGGGGACCGGGTCCGCGCCGGCGAGCCCCTCGTCGAGGGGCCCCTCGTCCCCCACGACATCCTCCGGATCTCGGGGGAGGAGTCGGTCCAGCAGTACCTCCTGCGCGAGGTCCAGGCCGTCTACCGCTCCCAGGGGGTCACGATCGACGACAAGCACATCGAGATCATCCTCGCCCAGATGATGCGGAAGGTGCAGGTCGACGACCCGGGCGAGTCGATCTTCCTCCCCGGCGCGGTCGTCGACCGCTTCGCGTTCCGGGGGGAGAACGAGCGCCTGAAGAAGGAGAAGGGGAAGCCCGCCGTCGGGAAGACCCTCCTCCTCGGGATCACGAAGGCCGCCCTCCAGAGCGAGTCGTTCATCTCCGCCGCCTCCTTCCAGGAGACGACGAAGGTCCTCACCGAGGCCGCCCTCGGGGCGAGGCGCGACGACCTGATCGGGCTCAAGGAGAACGTCATCCTCGGCCACCTCGTCCCGACGGGGACCGGCTTCCGGTCCCACTACCGGACGAGGGTGCGCAAGAAGATCGAGTTCGGGCCGCTCGGGGCCCCGGAAGTCGCCGCCTCGGAGGAGATGCCGGCGGCGGCGAGCGCGTGAGGGGCGTCGACGGCGACCCGGCCGACCCCTAGAATCCCCCCCCCCTTCCTCCCATGCCCACGATCAGCCAACTCATCCGCCGCGGGCGACGCGGGGCCCGGCGCAAGTCGAAGTCGCCGGTCCTCGAGTCCTGCCCGCAGAAGCGCGGGGTCTGCCTCCAGGTGAAGACGATGACCCCGAAGAAGCCCAACTCCGCGCTCCGCAAGATCGCGCGGGTGCGGCTGACGAACAACAAGGAGATCACCGCCTACATCCCCGGCGAGGGACACAACCTCCAGGAGCACTCGATCGTGCTCGTCCGGGGTGGGCGCGTGCGGGACCTCCCCGGCGTGCGCTACCACATCATCCGCGGGACGCTCGACTCCTCCGGCGTGGAGGACCGCCGGCGCGGGCGCTCGAAGTACGGCGCGAAGCGCCCGAAGTAGGCCCGAAGCAGGAAGGATCGACCGGGATGCCCCGCCACTACAAGTCGCTCGACCACCTCCTGCGGCCCGACGCCCGCTACGGGAGCCGGCTCGCCTCGAAGATCGTCAACAAGATCATGTGGGACGGGAAGAAGTCCATCGCGCAGGGGATCTTCTACCGGGCCCTCGACGAGGCGGCGAAGAAGCTCGCGGGGACCGACCCGGTCGAGATCTTCACGCGGGCGATCGAGAACGTGAAGCCGCAGCTTGAGGTCCGCTCCCGGCGCGTCGGCGGGGCGACCTACCAGGTCCCGCGCGAGGTCAAGCGCGAGCGCCAGCAGTCCCTCGCCGTCCGCTGGATCATCGAGAACGCGCGCAAGAAGAAGGGCAAGCCGATGCACCTGCGGCTCGCCGAGGAGATCGCGGACGCGTTCAACAACACAGGCGCCTCGGTCCTCCAGAAGGAGAACATCCACAAGATGGCCGAGGCGAACAAGGCGTACTCCCACTTCGCGTGGTAGGGGGCGAGTCGGGGTCCCCGGCCCGCGCGCGCCTCCACCGCCTCCTCTCCCTCGCGATCGCGCCGGCCCTCCTCCTCCTCGGGGAGGGGATCGCGCGCCTCGCCGGAGCCCGCCCGTTCCGCGGTCCCGGGCCCTATCTCCCCCCGAGCGTCGGCCTCCTCACCGCGGAGCTCCTCGAGCGGGCGCGGGCCCTTCCTCCGCCCGCCGACGGTCGCCTGCGCGTCCTCAGCCTCGGGGAGTCGACCTCGGCGGGGTTCCCCTTCCCTCCGGACGCGGCCTTCGGCGAGGCCCTCCGTCGTGCTCTCGCCTCCGCGCTCGGGGGCGACCGGGTCGAGGTCCTCGCCCTCGCCGCACCGGCGAGCACCTCCCTCGGCCTCGTCGCGCTCGTCGAGGCGCTGCCGGCGCGCTCCGCCCGCGCCGCCCTCCTCTACTGCGGGCACAACGAGTTCTATCCGAGGCTGACCGCCCCCCGGTCCACCCCCCTCACCCGGTCCGTCGACGGCCTCCGCCGGTGCTCCGCCCTCTTCGAGTGGGGGAGGAGGGCGCTCTCCCCCGCGCACGGCGGGCCGCGGCCCGGCCCTCCTCTCGAGCCCCCGCCCGGCACGGGGCCGGACGCGCCCTGGCTCCGCAATCTCCCCCTCACCCCCGAGGAGCGCGCGCGGATCCTCTCGGACTACGGAGAGAACGTGGGCCGGCTCTTCTCCGTCCTGCGCGAGAAGGGAATCGAGCCGGTCGCCCTCCTCCCCGCCTCCGACCCGTGGGCTCCACCCTTCGCCTCGGCCGCGGCGATCGACGGGAACGGGAAGGCGCTCGAGGCCCAGGAGGCCCTCGGAGGGGGAGACTTCGAAGGCGCCCTCGAGGGATTCCGGCGCGCCCTGCGGGCTTCCCCGGAGGACGCCTTCGCGGCGTGGGGCGCGGGGAGCGCCCTCGGTTCCCTCTCGCGGAGGGGCGAGGCTCGCCCCCTCCTCGTCGAGGCCCGCGACCTCGACGCGGCGCCCCTGCGCGTCGGGGCGACCCAGGCTCGCGTCCTCCACGATCTCTGCGCGCGCCGCGGCGTCCTCCTCTCCGACGCGCACCTCGAGGCGCTCGAGTGGGGACCGGAGGGGGGGGCCCGGTCGTTCGTCGACCCGATCCATCCGACCCGCGCCGGGCAGCGCGAGGTTGCCCGGGCGGCCTTCGAGGCGCTCCTCGAGGCGGGGATCCTCCGGGACTTCCCGGAGGACCGGCGGGAGGCGGTCCGGCGCGCGCTGCGGGAGGAATCCGATCCTCCCGGGGAGGAGGAAGCGATCCGCGCGAGCGGCGAGCTCTTCTCCGGCTACCTCTACCTCCTCCTCGGCAACACGCAGGCGGGCGTCGAGAGGCTCGAGCGCGCGCAGCGGGGGGGACGGGACGAGGAGCGGACGCGGCGCCTGCTCGAGACGGGGCGGCGGCTCCTCCGCGAGCGGGGGGGCACGTGAGGGTCGTCGTCCTGCGGGACCGGAAGGAGTCCCCCCGCAAGTGCAGCCTGACGCCCCTGCGGGGGCGGGCCGACGTCTCGTTCCTCGAGTGGAGGGGGACGAGGGTCCTCGACGCGAGCGGGATGACGCTCCTCCAGGTCGACGCTCCGCCCCTCTCCCGGGCCGACGCGGGGAGAACGGTCCTCCTCCTCGACTGCTCCTGGAAGAAGGTCGAGCGGATGAGGAAGTGCCTTCGTGGCGAACCCGTCCCTCGCTCGATCCCCGCCGGGTTCGCCACCGCCTACCCGAGGAAGTCGAAGACGTTCGAGGATCCCGGCGCGGGCCTGGCTAGCGTCGAGGCTCTCTATGTCGCCTCGGTCGTCCTCGGGGAGGAGGACCGGAGCCTCCTCGACGGCTACCTCTTCGGCGCGGCCTTTCTCGAGCGGAACGTCGAATCTCTCGGGTCCGAGCGCGCCCGATCCGGGGGAACGAAGGAGCCGACGTCCCTCTCCTCGAGCGCACCCCGCGACGAGAGGACGTAGGGCCCCGATGGAAGCCTCCGATCGTCGGAGGCGAATCCTCGCGCCGCGGTTGCCTGGATCCTTCGACCCGCCGAGAATCCGGACGGATGTCGGTCCTCGGCCCGAAGCGGATGCTCGCGACGGCCGTCGTCGGGGCGCTGATCCTGATCGCGGGCGCGTCGCTCCTGGGGGGCGGGAAACCTGGCGACGGGGGATCCCTCACCGTGAACCCTGCAGCCGCCTCGCCGGCGTCTCCGGAGGCCGAAAGGGACGCAGGCTCGCCGGCCTCCCGCGCCCTCGCCCACGAGCCCGCGCCCGACGCGCCCCCACAGGGCCCGCCTCCAGGTCCGACCGCCGATGCGCCGGCCTCGCGGCCGGAGACGCTCGTCTACGGATCCTTGCTCGGAGCCTCGGGGGAACCGATCCGGGGGGCGTGGTCGGCGGGCGTCAGCCTCGTCGACCGCAGGGGTCGGCGTCGTCACGCGGACGCCAAGCAGGAGGGGGCCTACGCGCTCCATGCGTTGCCTTTCGGAACCTACTCGGTCACGGCGTCCGCCGAGGGCTACCGCCCCGAGGAGGCGAGGCTCGACCTCCGTCCCGAGCAGCCCGTCATCCGGAAAGACTTCACACTGCGGGAGGCCGTCGTCCTCAAGGTGAAGGTGGTCACCCCGGACGGCCGGAGCCTCGGCGTGGCCCTCCAGGAACGGCGGTCCGAGGGCACTCCCCTCACGATCATCCCGGTCGCGACCCGGGAGCCTCCCGGGGATCGGTTCTTCGAAGTCACCGGCAGCCCCAACAATCCCTTCGGGGTGGGGAGCTTCTGGAACTACGGTCCTAGGGTGCAGACGCTCCCGCCCGGCTACCTGGGAGTCCTCATCCTCACCGGCGACCTGCCCGTCCACGTGAGCCTGGTCCTCTATCACGTGGTTCTCGAGACGAAGCGGATCCAGCCGGGGACGGACGAGGTCGTCTTCGTGGTGTCTCCCGAAGCGCTCGAGGCAAACCTCGCCTCGATCCGCCTCAAGGTCGTCGAGGCGGAGTCGGGGGGGCCGATCGCGGGCGCCCAGGTGGCACTCTGGGGTCCCTCCTTCGTCGACGGCGGCGTGAGGACGGACGAGACCGGGGCAGTGCGGATGGAGGGGAGGCAACCGGGGCGCTATGAGCTGGAAGTCCACGCGGAGGGTCGCGCGGTTCTCCGGCGGAACATCCTCGCGGAGCCCGGTAGCGTGACGGACCTCGGGACGATCCCCCTGGAGAGGGAAGTCGCCGTCCAGGGACGATTCCTCGACGCGGAGGGGAAGGGGGTCGCCGTCCAGTTCGGGCTGGCCGGGGTCGACTCGGCGGGCGGGCCCGACTCTCCGGAGGCGCACGCCTTCCTGAGGAGCGACGGAGAGGGGAGGTTCACCGTGAAGGGGCTCGGGCGCGGGGAGTACCTGCTGCGCACGAGGAACCACGACGCCGTCGACGACCAGGACCTGGATGGGACGACGTGGGTGTCGGGAAGCGTCCTCGTCGACACGCGCGGCGGGCCGATCCTCGGGCTGGAAGTACGGCTGAAGCGCGCGGCGCTCCTCGTCCTGCGGGCGGGGGACGGGAGCGCAGGGAAGACGGGGTTCCGGGTCCTCGACGAACGGGGGCTTCCGGTGGTCGCGGGCCGCCTCTACGGATCGGCGCCGCGACCGCTGAAGCTCCCGCCGGGGGGCTACCGCGTCGCCCTCACCGATGCGCAGGGGACGGAGATCGCCGGTCGCTCCCTCACGCTCGCTCCGGAGGGGGCGGAGATCGACCTGGTTCGCTAGGGTCCCCGCGGGCGGCGGCTCGCTCCCCTACCTCTTCTTCCGCCACCGCAGGCGCAGGATGAGGGGAAGGGCGAGCGCGATCCCGATCGCCCCGATCCCGACGAACCACTTGGCGACCGTGACGCTGTGCTCGAGGTAGGCCTCCGGGATCTCCTCGAGGGAGAGCGCGATCCGCTCGTCGGGGCCGCGCCAGAGGAAGGTGAGCTTCCCGACCATCCGCGCGAAGAAGCCGAGCTCCTCGACCTGCCGGCGGACGAACCGGATCACCTCGACCTGGGCGGCGAGGAAGATCCCGATCCCGGTCAGCGCCCCGCCGAGGAAGCAGCACAGCCACAGGACGAGGGCCCGGGAGCGCTTGAGCGTTCGCTTCGGCATCGGGGCTCCCCCGCGGGCCGGTCCCGGAGGAGGGGCGGGAGGCATTCTCGGCGGTCCCCGGGGTCCGCCCGAAGGGTTCCGGGCGTGCGGGTTCCCCGGCCGCGGCGCGGCCGGTATGTTCGGCGGACTCCGCCGTGGACCTCTCGCGCCTCCGCAACTTCGGGATCGTCGCCCACATCGACGCGGGCAAGACGACGGTCTCGGAGCGGATCCTCTTCGACACCGGGAAGGAGCACCGGATGGGGGAGGTGGACGAGGGGACCGCGGCGATGGACTGGATGAAGGAGGAGCAGGAGCGGGGGATCACGATCACCGCCGCGGCGACGATGATCGCCTGGCGGGGGCACCGCCTGAATCTGATCGACACCCCCGGCCACGTCGACTTCACGGCGGAGGTCGAGCGCAGCCTGCGGGTGCTCGACGGGGCGGTCGTCGTCTTCTGCGGCGTCGCGGGCGTCGAGGCGCAGTCGGAGACGGTGTGGCGGCAGGCCGATCGCTACCGGATCCCGCGCCTCGCCTTCGTGAACAAGCTCGACCGGGCCGGCTCCGACTTCGACCGGGTCGTCGGGGAGGTCCGCAGCCGGCTCGGCGCGCCGGCCCTCCCCGTCCAGATCCCGATCGCAGAGGGCGGAGGGTACGCCGGGGTGGTCGATCTCGTCTCGATGGAGGTCGTGCGGGCGCCGTCGGAGGACCCCGAGGCGGTCGAGGTACATGCCCCCCTCCCGCCGAACCTGAGGGAGCGGGCGGTCGAGGCCCGGGCGCGGCTCCTCGAGGCGGTTGCCGAGCGCGACGAGGCGCTCCTCGAGAAGTTCGTCAGGGGAGGGGAGATCGCGGCGGAGGAGCTGCGAGCGGCGCTGCGCCGCCAGACGCTCGCCGCCTCCGTCGTGCCGGTCCTCTGCGGCTCGGCCGTCCGCAACCGCGGCGTGCGAGCCCTGCTCGACGCGGTCGTCGACTACCTCCCCTCCCCCCTCGATCGGGGCGCGGTGGAGGGGGAGGAGCCCGAGGGGGGGCGGAAGGTGGGTCGCAAGCCCGATCCCGGGGAGCCCCTGTGCGCGCTCGCGTTCAAGATCTTCGTCGAGGAGCACGGGGAGCTCACCTACGTCCGGATCTACTCGGGGCGGCTGAAGACGGGGGTGGGGCTCGTCAACTCCCGGACCGGCAAGACGGAGCGGGCGGGCCGGATCCTGCGGATGCACGCGAATGACCGGGTGCAGGTCGAGGAGGCGCTCGCGGGGGACATCGTCGCGCTCGTCGGCCTCAAGCAGACGGCCACGGGGGACACCCTCTTCGAGAGGGGGCACGGGATCGCCCTCGAGGCCGCCCGGTTCCCGGACCCGGTCCTCACGATGGCGATCGAGCCGAAGGCCTCGGCCGACCGGGCGCGGCTGATCGAGGCGCTCCGCCGCCTCGAGCGGGAGGACCCGACGTTCCGGGTGGGGGGGGACGAGGAGACGGGGCAGCTGCGGATCAGCGGGATGGGGGAGCTCCACCTCGAGGTGCTCCGCCACCGCCTCCAGCGGGAGTTCCACCTCGAGGCGAACGTCGGGAGGACCCGGGTCGCCTACAAGGAGACGCTCGCCCGGGCCGCCGCTGGCGAGGGGAGGTTCGTGCGGAAGGTGGGAGAGAAGGGGGTCTACGGGCATGTCCGCCTGCGCCTCGAGCCGGCCCGCGAGGCGGCCGGGATCGAGGTGGCGATGGAAGCGGGGCCGGGCGACCTCCCTCCGGCCTTCCGGCCGGCGATCGAGCGGGCGATCCGGGACGCGGGGACCTCGGGCCCGACGTACGGGTACCCCGTCGTCCAGGTTCGGGCGGTCGTCACGGGGGGGTCGAGGCACGAGACCGACTCGAACGAGACCGCCTACGCGGCCGCCGCCGACCTCGCCTTCCGCGAGGCGCTCGGCTCGGGGGGGGAGGTCCTCCTCGAGCCGATCATGCGGTTCGAGATCCAGTCCCCCGCGGAGTTCGCCGGCGGGATCCTGGCCGACCTCCAGGCGCGCCGGGGGGAGGTCGAGGAGGTCGTCGCGGAGGGGACGGTCAAGTGGCTCAGGGGGAGGGTCCCCCTCGCCTCGATGTTCGGGTACTCGACCGCCCTGCGCTCCCTCTCGCAGGGGCGCGCCTCCTGCACCCTCGAGCCCTTCCGGTACGCGCCGGTCCCGGCGGACCGGCTGAGGGAAGCCGCCCCCTTCTGAGGCCCGAGCGCCCCTTGACGGGGGGGGGCGCACGTCGATAGATTCCCCCGTCTTTCCCCCTCCCTGAGGTGTTACCTCGGGGTGTGCCCGCGGATTCGTCTCGGAGAGGTCGTCGTCGGCCAGGGACTCGGGGTCCGCGGGATGGGCGATCGGGATCCCGAGCCGAGACCCTCGCGTCGATGCAGAATCGAATCAAGATCCGTATGGAGGCCTACGATCACGAGGCCCTCGATACGTCCGCCCAGGACATCATCGAGACCGCCCGTCTGACCGGGGCCGACGTGCAGGGTCCGATCCCCCTCCCGACCCGGATCGAGCGCTACACGGTGCTGCGCTCCCCGCACGTCGACAAGAAGTCGCGCGAGCAGTTCGAGATCCGGACCCACAAGCGCCTCATCTACATCTCCAAGCCGACCGCGAAGACGGTCGAGGCCCTCTCGAAGCTGAACCTCCCGGTCGGCGTCGAGATCCGCATCCGCGCGTAGACGGCCATGACCGTGAAGGCGCTTCTCGGCCGCAAGCGGGGGATGAGCCAGCTCTTCTCCGACAAGGGGGAGTGGATCCCCGTCACGATCGTCGAGGCGGGCCCCTGCGTGGTGGCGCAGGCGCTCCCGGGGAGGGTCGTCCTCGGATTCGGCGACATCCGCGAGAAGGTCGTCGCGAAGCCCCAGCGGGGGTTCTTCAAGAAGGCGGGAGTGCCGGTGCGCCGCCACCTCCGGGAGGTCGCCGTCGAGGGGGACGCCCCGGCCGTGGGCGCCGAGGTGAAGGCGGGGGACATCTTCAAGGAGGGGGACCGCGTCGACGTGAGCGGCGTGACGAAGGGGAAGGGATTCCAGGGGACGGTCCGCCTCCACCACTTCAACCGCGGCCCCGACACCCACGGGTCGATGAACGTCCGCCAGCCCGGCTCGATCGGCTCCTCGACCGATCCGGCGCGCGTCTACCGCGGCAAGCGGATGGCCTCCCACATGGGCTTCAACCGCCACACCGCGAAGAACCTGCGGCTCGTCCGCCTCGACGCCGAGCGGAACCTCCTCTTCCTCCGCGGCGCCGTCCCGGGTCCGACCCTGGCGCTCATCCTCCTCCGGCTCGCGAAGCCCCCCGCCCCGCGGCGGGCCCACTAGCGATGGGCGAGTTCGCGGTCCGGCACTTCGACTGCGCCGCGGGGAAGTCCCGCGACCGGAAGGTCGACGGCGCGCCCTTCGGGGAGCGCCTCCTCGTGAAGACCCTGCGCGACGCGATCCGGATGTACGAGAGCAACCGCCGGCAGGGGACCGTCGACACGAAGGAGCGGGGGGACGTCTCGGGGTCGACGAAGAAGCCCTGGAAGCAGAAGCACACCGGTCGCGCGCGGGCCGGCTCCAAGAAGTCCCCCCTCTGGCGCAAGGGAGGGACGATCTTCGGGCCCCACCCGCGGGACTTCTCCTACCGGCTCCCGCGCAAGGAGCTCAAGGTCGCCCTTCGCACGGCGCTCTTCGGCAAGCTCCGCGACCGCGAGGTCGTCCTCCTCGAGGGGCTCTCCTTCGAGGCCCCCTCGGCGAAGAAGGCGCGCGGGCTCCTCACGAGCCTGGGGCTCCAGGGACGCAGCCTCCTCGTCCTCCCGGCGCGGGACCGCAACGCCTGGCTCTCCTTCCGGAACTTCCGGGGCGTCGAGGTCCGCACGGCCGAGGAGGTGAACGCCTACGACGTCTGCGCCGCGCGCAACCTCCTCTGTGCCGGAGGGGCCTGGGACAACCTGCGCGGCCGCGTGGCGGAGACCCCGGAGGCCCCGAAGGTTCCGGAGACCCCGAGGGTTCCGGAGACCTCGGGAGGGAAGGACCTCGACCGATGAGCGACGCCCTCCTCACCGCCTATCGCATCCTCCGCCGGCCCCGGCTGACGGAGAAGGGGAACTTCGACCTCGAGAAGCGCAACGCCTACGCCTTCGAGGTCCCCCTCGACGCGAACAAGATCGAGATCCGCAAGGCCGTGGAGACGCTCTACGGGGCGAAGGTCCTCGACGTCCACACGATGCTTCGGCGCGGGAAGGTCCGCCGACGCGGCGCCCACCTCGGGCGCCGCTCCGACTGGAAGAAGGCGATCGTGCGGCTG
The DNA here is from genome assembly GCA_967798035.1 of uncultured bacterium. GTDB lineage: Bacteria > Planctomycetota > UBA1135 > UBA1135 > JAKEFM01 > JAKEFM01. The sequence continues at coordinate 1,206 of CBRGOK010000030.1, read as the reverse complement.
AAGGCCGGCGAGAAGATCGACGTCTACTAGGAGGCCCCCCCCTTGCTGCGCGTCTATCGTCCCACCTCGGCCGGCCGGCGGAACAGCACGGTCCTCGACTTCTCCGACCTTACGGCGCGGCGACCGGAGAAGTCCCTCACGCGCGGCAAGCCCGGGACCGGGGGGAGGAACAACCTCGGACGGATGACCGCGGAGCACCGGGGCGGGGGCGCGAAGCGCCTCTACCGCCAGATCGACTTCCTGGGGACAAGGAGGGGGTCCCCGCGCGCGTCGTCTCCATCGAGTACGACCCGAACCGCTCGGCGAGGATCGCGCTCCTCCACTACGCGGACGGCGAGAAGCGCTACATCCTCGCTCCGAAGGACCTCAAGGTCGGCGACACCCTCGCCTCGGGGCCGCAGGCCGAGCCGAAGGTCGGCAACTGCATGCCGCTCGCCTCGATCCCGCTCGGCCTCGAGATCCACAACGTCGAGATCATCCCTGGTCGCGGGGCGCAGATGGTCCGCTCCGCGGGAGGAGTCGCCCAGCTCCAGGCCCGCGAGGGGGAGTACGCGGTCGTCCTTCTGCCGAGCGGGGAGCTCCGGCGCATCCACGTCCGCTGCCGCGCCACGATCGGGCAGCTCGGGAACCTCGACCACCAGAACGTGCGGATCGGCAAGGCCGGACGCAACCGCCACCGCGGGTGGCGTCCCCACGTGCGGGGGAGCGCGAAGAACCCGGTCTCCCACCCCCTCGGCGGAGGGGAGGGTCGCTCGGGAGCGGGGCGCCCCCCCTGCTCCAAGACGGGCCTCCTCGCGAAGGGGGGGAAGACCCGCTCGCCGCGCAAGGTCTCGGACCGCTTCATCCTGCGGAGGCGCAAGAAGGGAGCGCAGGTGTGAGCCGAAGCCTCAAGAAGGGCCCGTTCATCGACGCCAACCTCCTCGAGAAGGTGAAGCGGATGCGGGAGAAGGGGGCGCGCGAGCCGGTGAAGACCTGGGCGCGCGCCTGCACGGTCGTCCCCGACTTCGTCGGCCACACCTTCCTCGTCCACAACGGCAAGACCCACATGAAGGTCTACGTCTCCGAGGAGATGGTCGGCCACCGGCTGGGGGAGTTCGCCCCGACGCGGATCTTCCGCGGCCACTCCGGCCGGAAGAAGGAAGAGGCGGCGGCGGCCGCGGCCGGCGCGGGTCCGGGCGCCGGGCCCCCGCGCGCAGGGGCCCCGCG
>CBRGOK010000029.1:0-13391 GCA_967798035.1 uncultured bacterium | reverse complement strand
GACGACGACCCACGACCCCTCGGCGAGCACGCACGAGGCCTTCGCCGGCTCGGAGATGGTCGAGGCCGGCCTCGTCCCGGGCCCCCGGATCTTCTCGACCGGGTACGTCCTCTACGGGGCGGACGATCCCGAGCGGGCGATCGTGAAGAGCCTCGAGGACGCGCGGGCGCACCTCCGGCGCATGAAGGCGCTCGGGGCCTTCACCGTGAAGTCCTACATGCAGCCCAAGCGCGAGCAGCGCCAGATGCTCCTCCAGGCCGCGCGCGAGGAGGGGCTCATGGTCGTCCCCGAGGGGGGCGGGGACCTCGAGATGGACATGACCCTCGTCCTCGACGGCCACACGACGATCGAGCACGCCCTCCCCGTCACGCCGCTGCGGAAGGACGTCGTGACCCTCTTCGGAAGGAGCGGGACGGCCTACACCCCGACGCTCCTCGTCGCCTACGGCGGCCTCTCGGGGGACAAGTGGTTCCACCAGCACTTCGAGATCTGGAAGGACGAGAAGCTCCTCCGGTTCGTCCCCCAGGGCGTCGTCGACCCGATCGGCCGGATCCGGGACGTGATGGCGACCGACGAGGACTGGCACCACCTCGACGTCGCCGCGTCCGCGAGGAAGGTCGTGCAGGCGGGAGGCCGCGTCTGCCTCGGCGGGCACGGCCAGATGCAGGGGCTCGGCCCCCACTGGGAGATCTGGGCGTTCGTCCAGGGGGGGATGACCCCTCTCGAGGCGCTGCGCGTCGCGACCCTCTCCCCTGCCCAGGCGCTCGGGCTGGACGCCGACCTCGGCTCGATCGAGGCGGGGAAGCTCGCCGACTTCGTCGTCCTCGACCGCAATCCCCTGGAGGTGATCGAGAACACGGACTCGGTCTCCCTCGTCGTCAAGAACGGCGTCGCCTACCGGCCCGAGGACCTCGCGCGGGAGCGGTAGCGGCGTTCTCGGGTCCCCCTCGACTCCGGACACTTCCGCCCTCCTCGCGTGGCCGCGCCTCCCTTCACCCCGCCCGGGGTCCCCGCCCTCCTCCGCCTCGCCTGGCCGATCGTCGTCTCGCGCTCCTGCCAGACGGTGATCGGGTTCACCGACGCGGCGATGGTCGCCCGGCTCGGGGAGGAGGCCCTCGCCGCGGGGACGACGGGATCGCTCAACACCTTCAACTTCTTCATCCTCCCGATCGGCGCCGTCCAGATCGTGAACTCCTTCGCCGCCCAATTCTTCGGGCGCGGCGACCTCTCCGGCGCGCGGCGCTACGCCTGGTACGGGCTCCTCCTCTCCGGGATCGTCCAGATCCTCACCCTCCTCGTGGCCCCGTTCGCGGGGGCGCTCCTCTCCGTCTTCCGATTCGAGCCGCGGGTCCACGCGGAGATGGCGGGGTACATGTCGATCCGCCTCGTCTCCGCGGGGGCGGCGACGGGGCTCGAGGCGCTCGGGGCGTACTACGGCGGGCTCGGCAACACGCGGCTGCCGATGCTCGCGAACTTCGCGGCGATGCTCCTCAACGTCGCCTTCAACTGGGTCCTGATCTTCGGGAACCTCGGCTTCCCCGCCCTCGGCGTGCGGGGGGCGGCCCTCGCGAGCGTGGCGGCGACCGTCCTCGCGTTCGGGGGCCTGCTCGGGCTCTTCCTCGCCGGGGTCGGGACGCCGCGCGCGGCCTCCCGCGCGCGTCTCGAGAAGCGCGAGTTCCTCCGGATGCTCCGCTTCGGCCTCCCGAACGGGGCGAACTGGTTCATGGAGTTCTCCGCCTTCACCTTCTTCGTCAACTTCGTGGTGGGGGGGCTCGGGACGACCCCCCTCGCCGCGATGATGGCCTCGCTCCAGCTCTTCTCCGTCTCCTTCATGCCCGCCCTGGGCCTCTCGACGGCGGGCTCGATCTTCGTCGGGCAGGCGATCGGGGCGGGCGTGCCCGACGCCGTCCCCGTCATCGTGCGGCGCACCTTCGCGCTCGCCGCCCTCTGGCAGGGGCTCGTCGGCGTCGTCTGCGTGTCGATGCCGGCGACGCTCCTCTCCGTCTTCCGGGATCCGAGGGTCGAGACCTCGAACCTGGTCGCCGTCGGGGCGCCGATGCTCGCGACGGGCGCGGCCTGGCAGATCTTCGACGCCGCCGGGCTCACCCTCTCCGAGGCGCTCCGGGCCGCGGGGGACACGGCCTTCTGCCTCTGGGCGCGCCTCGTCCTCGCGTGGATCTTCTTCGTCCCCCTCTCGATCCTGTGGGCGCGAGTGCTCGGCGGCGGCCCGGTCGAGGCGGTCGTCTGCATCGTGATCTACCTCACGGCCCTCGCCGTCGTCTTCTACTGGAGGTTCCGGCGGGGGAACTGGAGGCGGATCGACCTCACGGGTCGCGGGGTTCCGGCCGCCTGACGCGGGAGGGGCGGAGCCCCTCGGGGGGTGCCCGCCGGAGCGAGCCCGGATAGGCTCGCCCGGAACCCACCGAGGGCCGACGATCCCGGGGAAGCGATCGCGGGGGTGGACCGATTCCCGAACATGACGGAAGAGGCGCAGGCGCCACGCTCCCCGATCGCGGTCGCGCTCGACGAGTTCGCGTCGGCCTGGCTGCAGGGGGCGGCCCCCGATCCGGACGAGTTCTGCCGGCGCCATCCCGAGTGCGGCCCCGAGCTGCGCCGGCGCCTCCAGGACTTCCTCGAGGCCCGTCCGTCCCGGGTCGGCGCCTCCGGGGGGTCGGCGGCCCCTCCGCCGGCGGCGGGGGAGTCGAGGACGCTCGGCGACTTCCGCATCGTCCAGGAGATCGGGCGCGGAGGGATGGGGGTCGTCTACCTCGCCCACCAGCTCTCGCTCCGCCGCTCCGTCGCCCTCAAGGTCCTCCCCGCCCATCTGACGCTCCAGCCCGAGACGATCGCGCGCTTCGAGCGCGAGGCGTCGATGGCGGCCCGCCTGCGCCACCCCGGCATCGTCGAGGTCTACGCGGTCGGCTCGGAGGGAGGCCACCACTTCTACGCGATGGAGCTGGTCGAGGGGACCCCGCTCGACCGGGTCCTCGCGAAGATGCGGGAGGAGCCCCTCGACCGGCTCGACGGCGCGACCGTCGAGGCCGCCGTGTCGGCCCACCGGCTCGCGATCGCGAGCGCGGAGGAGTCGCGAGGGGGCGGGACGGAGGAGGGGAAGCCGGAGCGGAGGCCCTCCTCCGCGTGGAACCGCAGCTACATCGAGACGACCTGCGGGCTCGTCGTCCAGGTCGCCGAGGCGCTCGACCACGCGCACCGGGCGGGCGTCCTCCACCGCGACGTGAAGCCCGCCAACATCCTCGTGCGGGACGACGGGTCGGCCGTGCTCACGGACTTCGGCCTCGCCCGCGAGGAGGGGCTCCCCTCCCTCTCGAGGACGGGGGAGTTCGCGGGGACCCCCTACTACGTCTCCCCCGAGCAGGCGATGGGCCGGCGGGTGAAGGTCGACCACCGGGCGGACCTCTACTCCCTCGGGGTCACGCTCTACGAACTCCTGACGCTCCGGCGGCCGTTCGAAGGCCGGACCACGCAGGAGGTGCTCGGGCTGATCCTGACGAAGGAGCCCGCGAACCCGCGGCGGTGGAACCCCCTCCTCCCGCGGGACCTCGTGACGATCGTCCTCAAGGCGATCGAGAAGGACCCCGACCGCCGCTACCAGGACGGGAAGGCCCTCGCGGCGGACCTGCGCGCGTTCCTCTCCTACAAGCCGATCGCGGCCCGGCCCGAGTCGCTGCAGGAGCGCGCGTGGAAGTTCGCGCGGCGCCACCGCGCGGCGATGACCTCGGCCTGCGCCCTCCTCCTCGGCGCCGCGGGGTGGGGGGTCGCGTGGTGGCTCCGACCGGGACTCCTCACGGTCACCTCCCCCACCCCGGGAGCGACCGTGTTCGTCGACGGCGTGGCGCTCGGGACGACGCCCCTCGAGAGCCTCCCCCTCCGGCCGGGCCTCCACCGGATCCGGATGGAGAAGGGGGAGGACCTCTTCTCGGCCGAGGAGGAGATCCTCGTCGAGCGGGGCCGGCCGCGGCAGATCGAGCGGGCCCTGGCGAGCCGCCACGGGATCCTGCGCCTGGGGTCGGATCCCGCGGGCGCGCGGATCACGCTCCTCGACGGGAAGGGGGCGGCGGTCCCCGTGGAGGAGTCGACCCCGGCCCTCCTCGACCTCCGGGCGGGACGGTACACGGCGCGGTTCGAGCTGGAGGGGTTCGAGCCGCGCGAGAAGGTCGTCGAGGTGGGCGCGGGGGGGATGCGGACCGACTGCGACATCACGTGGGAGACCGGACGCCTCGATCTCGAGGGCTTCCGCGAGGGGGTCGAGGTCGAGGTGCACCGCGGGGAGCGCGTGGACGCGGAGGGTCCCTCCTGGAACGTGACCCTCCCGCTCCGGGAGCCGCTGCGCCTCCCGGCGGGGTCCTACTCCATGCGGGCGAGGCTCCCCGGGCACGACCGCCGCGACATGGAAGGCCGGGAGGCGGTCCAGGTCGCGCCCGGCTCGACGACCCATGCGAGGATCTGGCTCCCTCCCCTCGAGCGTCGATTCGAGGTCGGGGTCGCGGATCCGATCGAGACCCTCCTCCTCGCCGACGTGGACGGCGACGGCGTCTTCGAGGTCGTCGGGGGGACCCTCTCCGGGCGCGTCCTCGTCTTCCGCGGGGACGGGTCGCTCCGCGCCGAGGCGCGGATCGGGGCGCCGGTCTCCGTCCTCGCGTCCGCCGACTTCGACGGGCGGGGCCTCCGATCCCTCGTCGCCGGAGGGCGGGGGGAGTCGGGCCAGTCCTGGTCCGAGAGCGAGTTCCCCCTCGTCGCGATGGACGGCGGGGGGAAGGTCCGGTTCGCCGCGAAGATCCGCGGGTCGGCCGTGGCGATCGAGGTAGGGGACACGGACGGGGACGGACGCGACGAGGTCTTCGTCGGGACGGCCGCCGGGCGCATCGTCAACTTCGACGGCGAGGGGAAGTCCCGGTTCGACATCGACGCAGAGGGCGTGGTGTCGGCCGTCGCGCGCGCGCAGCTCGACTCGGACGCCGCTCCCGAGATCGTCGCCTCCACCCTGTCGGGGTCGATCCTGGCCCTCGAGGGAGACGGAACGCGCAAGTTCGAGGCCGAGGCCGGCGGCGAGCTCCGGCGGCTCGCCGCGGTCGACCTCGATCGGGACGGACGCGACGAGATCGTCGCCGGGAGCGGCGGCGGCCACGTCTACGTGCTCGGGCCCGGGGGGGCGCTGCGGACCGAGGCCGACGCTCCGGGGAGGATCGCCGCCGTCGTCCCCGCCGACCTCGAAGGGGAGGGGACGCCCGAGATCGTGGTCGCGACGCAGGACGGCTCGATCCTCGCGCTGCGCGCCGACGGGACGACGCGCCTCCAGGTGGGCGGCTTCGGCGTTCTCGAGCACCTCGTCGTCGCCGACTTCGACGGGGACGGACGGGGGGAGATCCTGGCCGCGAACGTCGCCCGCGAGCTCTTCGCGCTCGCGCACGACGGGAGCCCCCGGTTCCGCCTGGAGGGGCGGGCCTCGATCCGCGCGATCGCCGCGGGGGACATCGACGGCGACGGGTTCCCGGAGATCGTCGGCGCGATGGGCGAGGGGAGGCTCGTCGCGTTCGCCCCCGACCGGGAGCGTGTGTTCGAGGTGAAGACCCCCTCTCTCGTCTGGGACGTCGCCGCGGCGGACCTCCTGGGGGACGGCCGGCCCGAGATCGTCGTGGGGAGCGGGGAGCGCGTCCTCGTCCTCGGGTCGGACGGAGCCCGCCTCCTCGACCTCGACGTCGGCGCGGCCGGCGCCGCCCTCGCCCTCGGGGACCTCGACGGGGACGGATCGACGGAGATCGTGGCGGGAACCGTCGAGGGACGCATCCATCCCTTCTCGCGGGACGGCAAGCCGGGCTCCCCCCTCGACGCGGAGGCGACGATCGAGGCCCTCGCGCTCGCGGACCTCGACGGCGGAGGCAAGAGCCAGGTCGTGGTCGGCACGGGGGACGGTCTCCTCGTCGCCTTCCGGGCTCCCGGCGAACCCCGGTTCGAGATCGAGATGGAAGGGCGCATCCGCGCCCTCCTCGCGGCGGACCTCGACGGCGACGGGCGCCAGGAGCTCCTCGCCGGCGTCGCGGAGGGGCGCGTCGTCGGGATCGGCGGGGACGGCGTCCAGCAATTCGAGCTCGAGGCGGGGAAGGCCGTCCTGTCGATCGCGGTCGGGGAGCTCCTCGAGCCGGGCGTGCGGACGATCCTGGCGGGGACGGTCGAGGGGGACCTGGTCTTCCTCCCTCGCGACGGGCCCCGGCGCGTCCTCGCGCGCGCCGCGGGTCCGGTCGAGCACCTTTCGCTCGCCGACGCCGACGGGGACGGACGTCCCGAGATCCTCGTCGGCACCGGGAACGCCTCCGAGCGGGGTCCCGTGGGAGAGCTCCTCCTGGTCCGGGCCGACGGCTCGACCGCGTGGAGAGGGAGCGGCGCCGGCCGCGTCACGGGAATCGCCGCCGCCGACGTCGATCAGGACGGCCGGCCCGAGATCGTCTCTGGGGACAGGACGGGATTCCTGACGGTCCGCCGGCTCCCCCGCGCGGAGGCGCGGGCGAACCACGCCGGCCGCTGAGGCCCCCTCAGGGAGTCGGGCGGGCGACGAGGGGGTAGTAGGTCTCCCCCGGCTTCTTCCCGTCGATGGAGAGGATCGGGAGGCCCTGGGGAACCTCGTTCGCGAAGGCGACCGAGATCGCCCCCTCGGTCGCGCGGACGAACGCGACGGCCCGGGCGGCCGTCCGCGCCGTCGAGGGGACCGAGGGGATCTCCCCCGCGAAGAGCTTCCCCGTCCAGTACTTCCGGAGGTCCGCCGGGGGCATCCGGTAGACCTTCTCGAGGAGGAGGGCCTGCTCGGGGCTCTCGTCGCGAGGGAGGACGAGGACGATCCGGCGCCGCTCGGGCCAGAACTGCCTCTCGAGGGTGAAGATGGCCCGGAGATCCGCGAGGGAGAGGTCCTTCAGGGGATTGCCGGGGTGCACGAACACCGCGAGCGGCTCCGGGGGCGGCGCGGCCCCCGGCTCCCCCGCGCGCAGGAGCCCGGCGAGGACCGCCGCGCCGAGGAGCGCCGCTCCCGCCGGACCGGTCCCGACTCCTCTCAGAAGACCCATGCGAGCTGAAACTCCGCCGTCGTCAGGGAGTCCCGCGTGAGGTCGCCCGAGGAATGTCGCCGCTCCGTGCGACCGAGGCCGAGCTCCAACTTTGCCGCGAGATTCGCGTGCAGATCATACCTCACCCCGAAGATCTGGATCCTGCGGTCGAGGTCGCGGTCCGCCTCGGCGAAGTAGGGGTCGTTCTCGCGCATGCTCCGGATGTCGAACCGCGTGTAGGGGGTGGCGGCCCCGGCCGGGAGCCCGAGCTGGACGTACCCGGAGCGGTGGTGGAAGGTCTCGTCCGTCCCCGTGTCCTCGTGTCGGATCCATCCCCCCTCGGCGAGGAACTCCAGCCCGGGCGCGCGGTAGTCGGCGTAGGCCGTCACGATCTGCTCCCGGATCGGGTCCGGCTGCGCGGGGTTCGCCGGGTTCTCGGGGATCTTGTCGATATGGGCCGCGACCCCGATCTGCAGCGGCTCCGCCCCCTCCGGCGCGAGGCCCAGGCCCAGCTCGAACGCCTTGTCGTCGTTCGCGTCGGAGAAGACCTGGCGCTCGTCGACCTCCGGGCCGCGCCCGTTCGAGACGGTCCCCACGTACTCGAGCCTCCCGAGCGAGGTCGGGAGGCTTCCCCCGAGCTCGAGCCCCGCGAAGTGGGACGGAAGGAAGCCGGTCCCCTCCTCGAACTGCCCGAGGAAGGGGCGGTCCGCCGTCGTGAACAGCCATTCCCCGTGGTGGTAGATCCGGTTCCAGTGGGAGATCGGGGAATGGTCGACGCCGAGCTTCGCGTAGAGCAGGTCGCTGAAGGTCCACGACGCCCAGAGCCGCTCCTGCTCGATCCCGGTCTCGTCGCCCCGCTTCTTGACGAGCGTCTCCGAGAGGATGTGGACCCGCTCCCCGAGCTGCATCGACCCGAAGAGGTCGACCGTCCCGAGGGCGAAGGCGGAGTGCCCCTGGTCGGACGCCTCCGGGTTCGCGTACGCGAACCCCGCGTCGGCGAAGATCCGGAACGTCGCGCGGGCGTCCCGGTACCGGAAGTTGATCCCGGGCCCGACCGCCTCGTCGACCTCGAGCCCCTCCTCCGGCGCGGCGGCGCCGATCCGCTCGAGCGCCTCGAGGCGCGCGCGGAGCTCCCGGTTCTCGCGCTCGAGATCCTCGAGGCGCCGCTCGACCGGCCGCGTCGCCGGCTCCTCCTGGGCGGGCCCCGGGAGGGAGAGGATCCCCAGGAACGCGCCCGCGAGGAGGGCCTGCGCGGAGCCCCGCCGCTCCCTCGACGCTCCGGTCGTCATGCGCGGCGGATCTTAGGTTCTTCCAATACCGCCGCAAGAAGGCCCGGACGCCCCGCTACTCCGGCTCGTAGCGCAACACGAGGTTTGTGATCCCGACGGCCCAGCCGCTCGTCGCGGAGGGGAAGGAGAGCGCCCGCAGCGGGATGCTCGTCCGGCTCTTCGGCTCGGACCAGGCGGTGCCGTCGAACTGGGCGAAGAGGCCCGAGTCCCCGGCCGCGAACGCCTCGCCCGTCGCCAGCGCCTCGACGGCGTGGAGGGGGAGCCCCGTGGGAGAGACGTAGGCCGTGGCGAAGGCCGTCCCGTTGAAGGAGAGGACGATCCCGCCGTCCCCGACGGCGTATCCGGCGCCCGGGGAGGCGAGGGCGACGCCGTGCAGGTTCGCCGTCGTCCCGGTCGGCGTCGGGATCCACGTCCCCGAGGCGTAGCGGACGGCGACGCCGCCCGCCCCGACGACGAGACCGCTCGTCGGGCCGGCGAAGGCGACCGCCTCGAGGTCGGGCGCGCCCGCGAGGACCGCCGCCGTCCAGGTCGGCCCCGCGTTCAACGACCGGAGGACGATCCCGTCCGGGCCGACGGCGACCACCGTCGTCGCCGTGACGAAGGTCACATCCGCGAGGTCGACCGTCGTCGGGACGGACGCCGGGGAGAGCCAGCTTTGGCCGCCGTCGGTCGTGTAGCGGACGAACCCCGCCTGGCCGACCGCGCAGCCGTGCAGCGCGTCCGCGAAGGAGATCCCGGAGGCGAAGGCCCCGGTCGCCTGGGAGGACTGCATCTGGAACGTGTTCCCCCCGTCGGTCGTCCTCGCGATCCCGTAACCCTGCCCCGCGATCCAGCCGGTCGTCCCGTCGAGGAAGTGGCCGTCCAGGAGGCGAAACGTCGTGGGGCCCGCCAGGTTCTGCCAGGTGAGCCCTCCGTCGCTCGTGTGGCGGATCGCGTTGAACATCCCGACGGCCCACGCCTCGAGCGCGCTCGGGGCGCTCGCGGCGAAGAGGGGCGGGTTCACGAGGGAGGGCGGGGTGTTGTCCGCGAAGCACGTCGCCGGGTCGGAAGCGACGAACGTCCCGCTCCCGTAGCCGACGGCGACCGCCCCCGAGGATCCGAGCGCGGCGATCCCGTAGAGGGTCGCGGGGCTCGCCGCTCCGCAGAAGGAGGTCGCCGTCCAGGTCAGGCCTCCGTCGGTCGTCACGAGCGCCTCGCCGTCCCCCGTCTCCACCCCTCCCGAGATCCAGCCGAGGGAGGCGTTCGCGAAGGAGATCGTCCACCACTCGAGGTCGACCCCCGGCTGCGGGCACGCGCCGGTTGGGTTGAACGGATTCGCCACGGGGACCCAGGTCTGCCCGGCGTCGGTCGTCCGCAGGACCATCGCCTCGTCCCCGGCGGCGAACCCGGTCGTCGGGCTCGTGAAGGCGAGTCCGTAGAGATCCTCCGTCCCGAGGCAGGCCGGGGCCTGCGAGGTCCAGGTCTCTCCCCCGTCCGCGCTCGCGAGGAGGGCTCCTTCCTTCCCGACGATCCATCCCTGCGTCGGGCTCACGAACCGGACCTGGTAGAGGTCGGCCGTCGTCGGGACGGCGAAGGTCCGGGTCCAGGTGCACCCGCCGTTCGTCGTCCGCATCGCGACGCCGCCGTCGCCGACCGCCCAGCCGCGGTCCGCGTCGAGGAAGAAGATGCCGCGCAGCTGCGTCCGGACCGAGTCGGGGGTCCGCTGGAACGCCCACGTCGAGCCTCCGTCGTGCGTGACGCGGATCCGGCCTCCGTCCTCGCCGGTCCACCCGTTCTCCGGATCGAGGAAGTGGACGCCGTGGACGATCCCCCCCTGGCGGTGCTGGAAGGCGGGAAGGCCCGAGCCGGGACCCGATCCCGGCGCGGGCTCGAAGAGGACCGAGCACCAGTTCGACCAGGAATCGAGGGGATTGAAGAGGAAGGCCTGGGCGAAGAAGGGGACGCCGAGGAGAGCCGAGAGATTTGGGACGGGGACAGAGACCGTCGCGGCCCCCGCCGGGTCGAGGAATCCGACGAAGCCCGGGACCGCCGTCGTGGCGAACAGCCAGGAGAGGTCGACGTGGACCTGGACGCCGAGGATCGCCTGCTCCTGGAGCGAGCCCGCGAGGACGATCGCGTAGGGGCGGTTCGGGGTCCCGTCGAGGGCGAAGACGGTCGTGCCGGGGACGCCGTTCCCCGTCATGTCGAGCCAGAGGTCGTCGCCCCGGGACGCGGGGCCGGCGAGGGCGATCGCGAGGAGGGCGGCGAGGACGGTGCGGGTCGTCATGGGAATCCTCCGTCCCGCGCCGGAGCGACGGGGAGGGACGATCCTCGGCCCGTGTCGTGGAAGCGTCAAGCCGAGGGGAGGAACCGCCGAGTCACCGGACGCCTCCCCCCTTCCGCTCGCCTCCCGGCGCGGCCTTCTCCCCCTTCGCCGCCTTCAGGAGCGCCTCGTAGTCGGCGTCGTCCTTGACCGAGTACTCGCGGTCGGCGTAGGCGATCCTCCCCTTCTCGTCGACGAGGAAGACGGAGCGCGCCGCGACGCCGCCGTACTTGTCGATGTAGACGCCGTAGCGCTTCGCGACCTTGCCCCCCTCGTCGGAGAGGATCGAGTAGGGGAGCTTCAGCTTCTCCGCGAACGCCTTGTGGGAGTCGACGCCGTCGAGGGAGATCCCGATCACTTCCGTCTTCGCGTCCAGGAACTCCTGGAACGAGTCCCGATACCGGGACAGCTGCTTCGTTCAGCCGGGGGTGTCGTCCTTCGGGTAGAAGGCGACGAGGACCTTGCGCTTGCCGCGCGAGGAGGAGAGGCGGACCTCCTTCCCCGACTGGTCGCGGAGGGCGAAGTCGGGCGCCTCCTCGCCGACCTCCGGGGGCTTCGGCGCGGGCTGGGTCGCGGGGGTCGCGTCCTGCATGAGGGTGAGGAGCAGCGTGTACAGGGCCACGGTGTGGGGAAGTCGCGGGGGGATGCTATCCCGGGGATCCGCGCGGGCGAAGGTCGGGCCGGACGCCGGCCGATACACACGGCCCGCCGTGGAACCGGAACCGGTCCGTCCCCCCGCCCCCCCGCGCCCCTGGGCGCGAACCCTCCGGTACCTGCGGCCGCACCGCGCCCGGGCGCTCGCCGTGATCGCCCTCGCCCTCCTGTCGGCGGCGGCCGGCTCCCTCCTCCTCGCCGCGCCGAAGCTCCTCATCGACCACGCCCTCGCGAAGGCGGACCTGCGCGCCCTCGGGCTCCTCGCCGGCGGAGTCCTCCTCCTCGGGTGGGGAGGCTTCGCCCTGGACGCGCTCGCCTCCCGGCGGGCGAGTGCCGTCTGCGGCGACGTCCTCCTCGACATCCGGCTCGCCCTCTACCGCCATCTGCTGGCGCTCGGGCCGCGCTTCGCCGGGCGCGCGCCTCTCGGGGAGGTCGTCTCCCGGGTCGATCAGGCCGTCGCCGAGGTCGAGCGTGCGGCGTCGGAAGCCGCGGTCGGACTCGCGACCCGGGGCCTGCTCCTGGCGGCGACCCTCGGGCTCCTCGCCTGGCTCTCCCCGCTCCTCTTCCTCGTCAACGTCCCTCTCATCGCCGTCGCGATCCTCCTCCACCGGAGGCTGCAGCCGAAGGCCCGCGAGGCGAGCCGGGCCCTGCGCGAGCGGACGGCCGACATCGGCTCCTCCCTCGTCGAGACTGTCCTCGGGGTTCGGGCGGTGATCTCCGCCCGCGCGGAGGAGCGGGAGGCGGCGAGGTTCCGCGAGAAGAACCGCGCGTTCGCCGGGGCGCTGCTGCGGGCGCAGGGGGTCAAGGCGCTCGGCGCGGGAGTGCCGGGCGCGATCCTGGCGCTCGGGGGAGCCGCGACCCTGCTTCTCGGCGGCACGAGCGTGCTCGAGTGGGAGATGACGCTCGGGACCCTGGTCGCCGTCCTCGCCTGCCAGGCGCGCCTCTTCCCGCTCCTCGCCTCTCTCCTCCGCGTCGGCCTCGAGGCCGCCGCGGCGAGGCCTTCGCTCGGACGGATCCTCGGGCTCCTCGATCGGAAGGTCGAGGTCGCCGAGCGGCTCGACGCGAAGCCTCTCCCCTCGCCGCGGGGAGCGCTCGCGTTCGAGGGGGTCGTCCTCTCCCCCGGACGCGGCGAGCCCGCGCTGCGGGGCCTCTCCTTCGAGGTCGCGCCGGGGGAGACGGTTGCGCTCGTGGGACCGGGAGGCGCGGGGAGGGCGGCGGCGGCCGACCTCTGCCAGCGGCTCTCCGACCCGGAGTCGGGGCGCGTGCGGCTCGACGGCGCCGACCTGCGGAGCCTGCGCGTTTGCGACGTCCGCGCCGCCGTCGCCGTCGTCTCGCAGGAGACGTTCCTCTTCCGCGCGACGATCGAGGAGAACGTCCGCTACGCGAAGCTCGACTCGACCCCGGAGGAGCTGCGCGCGGCGATCCAGGGGGCCGAGCTCGAGGAAGCGTGCGCGCGACTCCCGGAGGGTGCGCGGACGCGGGTCGGCGAAGGGGGGGTCGCGCTCGGCGGCGAGGAGCGCTCCCGCGTCGCGATCGCCCGGGCCCTCCTCCAGCAGCCCGCCGTCGTCGTCCTCGACGATCCGACGGCCCACCTCGTCGAGCCCGCCGAGGCGCGCCTCCTCCCGGCGCTCTCCCGGCTGATGAAGGGGCGCACGACCCTCCTCGTCTCCCAGCGCTCCGCCCTCGTGGCGCTCGCCGACCGCGTGGTCCTCCTCGACGCGGGGCGGGCCTCGGTCGTCGGACCGCCGAGGACGCTGGCGAGGACGGCCGAGTCGTTCCGCAAGCTCTTCCCCGAACTGGCCACGGCCTCGGTCTGAAGCGCCTCGGCCGCGGTCGGCCACCATCAGCCCGGCGGTCCGGATCGCCGTCGTCGACTCCGGCGTCGTCCCCGGCCACGCCTACGAGGAGACGGGCGAGCGCACCTCGGCCGGAGCGGAGAATCGGAACGGCGAATCGTCGAGTCGAGTTCCTCTCGATGCCCCTAGGGTTGAATCGTGATCTCGAGCGCGTTCGACGCGGAGAAGCCGGCCGGGCCGCACGGGTCCGCCCAGAGGAACTGGGTGAAGGCCTGGAACCCCGCGAGGGCGGGTACCG
>CBRGOK010000028.1:0-13878 GCA_967798035.1 uncultured bacterium | reverse complement strand
GGGGGGCCTGCGGGGGAGCCTGCGCGGCGTCGACGTCGCGCTCCTCGACGGGACCTTCTTCGACCCGGCCGCCGAACTCCGCCGCACCGACGCGAGCGGGATCCTGCATCCCCCGATCCCGGACACGCTGCGCCGGCTCGCCGCCCTGGCGAGGCGGCCGGAGGTCCGGTTCACGCACCTGAACCACACGAACCCCGCGAATGTCCCCGGCTCCGCGGAGAGGCTCCGGGTGGAGGCGGAAGGGGCGCGCGTCGCGCGCCCCGGGGAGAGGTTCGCCCAGGCGGCCCGCGCCCCGATTCCGGGAGCCGCGGCGTGTGAGTACCCATAGTTATCAGTTGCGCCGATCCTGACGAATTGATCTTGACACTGAATCTCCCCCTCCCTAAACCCCTCGCCTGAAAGAAGACCCGGACCGGACTGCGCAGGAGCCCGAGGCCGTTTCCGGGTTGCGGACCGACCCGAACGTTGCACTCAGGAGGTTCGGACATGCGTGCCCTTCCCCTCCTCCTCGCCATGTTCTTCACCCTCCTCGCCTGGGAGACGAGCGTCCTGCGGACGGAGGAGGGGGAGGAGCCGCCCGCCCCCGCCCGGGAGGCGACCTCGGGGCCGGTGGCGATTCCGCGGGGGGCGTGGAACGCCTCCCCCGTCCGTCCCTCGGCGCGGCCGATGGGACCTCCGCGCCGCATCACCGTCCATCACTCGGGGAGCCGGTCCTCCCGCTTCGCCGTCGCGGACGTGGCCCGCGAGATCCGGGGGATCCAGCACGACCACCAGGATCGGGCCGGCTGGGCCGACATCGCCTACCACTTCATCATCGACCGCGCCGGGCGGCTCTGGGAGGGACGCTCCCTCGCCCTCCAGGGGGCGCACGCCGGCGACGACGCGTCGAACCGGGGGAACATCGGCGTCTGCCTCCTCGGCGATTTCGACGTCGAGGGACCCACCGCGGAGCAGCGCCGGACGCTGCGCGACCTCGTGTCCCGCCTCGAGACCCTCTACGGGATCCCTCCTGCGGAGGTTTACTCCCACCGCGGCGTCCGCGCAGCCCACGGCCTGGGATCCACGATCTGTCCGGGCCGCCACCTCCTCGCGATGGTGGAGGACCTCCGGTGCGACGGCCGGGAATCCCCGAGCGCCGCCGGAGGGGAACCCGTCCTGGGGCCCTGAGCCCGCTTCGAGGCGACGCTCCCGGAGATCCGGGCGCGGCGGAATCGTTCGAGGAAGGGGGAGGGTCCCCGTAGGATGGGGCCCCGCCCGTGAAGCGCCTCATGTGGCCGGACTCCGGAGGGGGGCCCCGGGAAGCGGGGGCAGGGCTCGGGCGCGCCGCGTTCCCCGGAATCCTCCTCGCCCCCGCCCTCCTCCTCGCCGCCTGCGCGAGGGCGGAGAGGCCCCGGAACCTCCTCCTCGTCACCCTCGACACGACGCGCGCGGACCGGCTCGGCGCGTACGGGGGCTCCCCGGACGTCTCCCCGACCTTCGACGCGCTCGCCCGGGACGGGGCGCTGTTCGAGAGGGCCTACGCGCCCGTCCCCTTCACCCTCCCCTCCCACTCGACGCTCCTCTCCGGCCTCGAGCCCCCTCGACACGGCGTCCGGATGAACGGACGGATCCTCCCCGAGGACGTGAGGACCCTGACACAGCGGCTCTCCGGCGCGGGCTTCGTCACCGGGGCCGTGCTCGGAAGCTCCGTGCTCGACACGACGGCCGGCCTCTCGAGGGGCTTCGATTCGTACGACGCTCCCTCGGTTCGTGCGCGGGGGGCGGAGTCACGGACCGCCGAGGAAGGGGCGCGCCGGGCCCTGGCCTGGCTCGCAGGCCTCCCTCCCGGGAGACGGTTCTTCCTCTGGGTCCACTTCTTCGACGCCCACGACCCCTACGAGCCTCCCCCGCCGTGGGACGCCCGCTTCCCGGGCCGCGCGTACGAGGGGGAGATCGCGTGCGCCGACGAGGGGATCGGGCGGCTCCTCCGGGCCCTCCGGGAATCCGGACGCTTCGCCGAGACGCTCGTCTGCGTCGCCGCGGACCACGGCGAATCCCTCGGCGAGCATGGGGAGCCGACGCACGGCCTGTTCCTCTACGAGTCGACGATGAGGGTTCCGCTCCTGCTCCACCACGCCGCGACGGTTCCGGCCGTGCGCGTGGAGGGGGTCGCGCGGCTCGCGGACGTCTCCCCGACGCTCCTCGACCTCCTCGGCCTCCCTCCCCTCGAGGAGGTCGACGGGAGGAGCCTCGTCCCGTCCCTCCGCGCCGGCCGGGTCGACCCGGCGCCGCCCGCCTACCTCGAGTCGGAGGTCCTCTTCCCCTTCGGAGGGGCGCCCCTCTACGGCCTGCGGACCGAGGAGTGGAAGTTCGTGCGGGCCCCCCGCCCCGAGCTCTACCGGCCGGAGGAGGATCCCGGCGAGAGGAAGAACCTCGTCGAGCGCCACCCGCAGGTCGCGGCGGGCCTCGATCGTCAGCTCACCGAGATCGCCCGGCGGCTCGCGAGCGGGGCGCGGACCGCGCTCGAGGATCACCGGCAGGATTCCGCTCTGGCCGCCCTCGGCTACCTCGCCCATTCCCAGCCGGAGGGCTCCTTCGACGGGCTCGACCCGAAGGACTACTACGCGCTGCGCGCGTCGGTCGACCGCGCCGTCGCCGCGATCCGGTCCGGGACTCCGGACGAGGAGGTCCTCGCCGCCATCGAGCGCGAGTTTCCCGACGCCACGAACCGCGCCTGCGCGGCCTTCCACGTCGGGGCGGGCCTCTTCTTGGCGGAGCGTTTCGACGCGGCCCTCGGGTGGGCGGAGCGCGCCCGCCGGCTCCGGCCGGCCTTCGCGGCGGCGGCGGTCCTCGAGGCGCACGCCGCGGCGGCGAAGGGGGACGTCGGACGGGCCGAGGCCGTGCTCCGCGAGACCCTCCGCGCCTCCCCGCGATACACCGATGCCCAGCTCGGCCTCGCCCGCCTCCTCGTCCACCAGCGCCGGGGTGCCGAGGCGGAGCCGCTGCTCGCCGAGATCGTCCGCGAGCGGCCCAACGCCTACTCCGCGTGGGAGCTCCTCGGGAGGATCCTCGCGGAGGACCCGGCCCGCCGGTCCGAGGCGATCGCCGCCCTGGAGCACGCGGTCCGGTTCAGCCCGCTGCCGGGCCCGAGCCTCGCGCTCCTCGAGAAACTCACCGGGACCTCGGGCAAGGACCTGGCTCCCCCGCGGTGACGCGGGGCGACCGGAGCGCCTACCCCCCGAGCCGGACCGACTCGATCATCGCCTCGAGGGCGGGATGGCCTTCGGCTTGGCCCCGGGGCGCTCCTACCCCCGGCGCGGTTCCTGACGGGGGATCTGCAAGCCCCCGGCCTATCGCCTCATAGGAGGAGGGTCACCCCAAGCCCCCGGGTCATCGCGCCCGGGATCGGCGCGGGGCCTGGATCGACCACGTACCACTGCGCGTAGATGGTCACGCCCGCAAGAGCCGCTTGATTCGGGATCGCGAGCGGCACGATGACGCGCCCGTTCCCAGGACCGAACGCGCTCGTCGTGAAGCCGAGCGGGATGTCGGGGGAGACTGCGAGGGAACAGCCGGGCAGGCCGACGAATCCGAGATCCAGAGGCAGGGGAACTCCCCACCAGGCCTGGTTGGAGAACCCGAGGAGAAGGAGCGCCGGCTTCCCGGGAGGAACCTGCGAGAGGTTGACCTTCATCGTCTGCCCGACGTGCGCCGCCCCCGTCGCCCCGATCCTCGGGGGATCACCGCCCGGGACTGCACAACCAGCCCCGAAGACGGAAACTCCGTCCGGCGCTCCCGAGAACATCCGGACCTTGTTCGTGAGACCGACCGTGCCCGGAGAACCCACGAGTACGTCCGGGAAACCGTCGTCGTTCACGTCGCCGCAACCGGCAAGGCCGTTCCCGAACAACAACCACTCGTTTGGTGGCTCCAGCCACTCGTGAACTAGGGTCCAGTCCGCTCCCGAGTACACGCGCACGCGCGCAGGAATTCCCTGCGGGATACCGACCCCCAGGTCGGGCACGCCGTCTCCGTCCACGTCGCCGGGTTCATCCATCGGTATGCCGAAGACTGGAGTCACGGGGCTCCCAGGGAGGATGGTCACCAGCGAGAGATCCGCCCCGGAGAAAACCCGGGCCTCACCAGCCCAGGAATTAACCCCTTGTGCCCCTACCGCGAAGTCCGTGACCCCGTCCCCCGTGACGTCCCCTATCCGAGCGATGTCGCCCCCGAAGAAGCTCCCCGGCGGGCCGCTTAGCTGCCCGATCTGTGACCAGGTCCCACCTGCATAGACGTACGCGTTGCCCATTCCGTTCGAGAACGGTCCCGCGGCGATCGCGCCGACGGCGAAGTCCGCTAACCCATCCCCATTGAGATCCCCGAGGCCCTCGATCGGAGCTCCGAAATAGCTGCCAAGGCTGACCCCGGGCAGGTATGCAAGCACGAGCCCGGTCGCCCCCGAGTAGATGTAGGCCGCGCCGAAGCCGAAGACGGGGCCCACCCCCAGGTCGGGCGTGCCGTCCCCGTCGGTGTCGCCGACACTCCCGACCCCGACGTAGGAGGGGAAGGACCAGGACTGGACCAGGGTTCCATCGGCGCCCGAGTAGGCTCTCGCCTGGCCTAGATTCGTCGAGCCCACGAGGACGTCGGGGACCCCGTCTCCCGTGAAATCCCCGGGTCCGGCCACAGGCCCCCCAAAAAGACCAGCCTGGACTGGTCCGGACACCTCCCAAAGAGTGGCCCCGGTCGCACCGGAGAGCAAGTAGGCCCTCCCCGCGTATTCGGTCGCGAGCGTGGGTCCGGACCACGTAGTCGCACCGACGACGGCGTCGTCTCTCCCATCGCCGTCGACGTCTCCCACACGCGCGTGCGCGATGCCGAAGGAAGAGCCCAAGGGCCCGCTCTTCTCCCATAGGACCTGCTGGGCCCTCGCTTCCCCGCCGACGAACGCCAGCGACGCAAGGGCCGACCCTAGCATGGCCCCGCGCAATCGCCTCCACCTCAACCAGGATGAGCAGCCACGGGACCTGGAGATCCTATCGAGTTTCTCGCTCAGGGAATGGTCCTCCGTCAGGGAGGGGCGAGGGTGCCGGCAGCTGGGAGGCTTCATCGGTTCAGATCCGGAAGCGGACGAACTCACCGATGGAGGGGATCCCTTTGTTCTGGAGGTGGATCGGCGATTCGCCCGTGAGCACGAAGAGCATCCAGTTGCCGGGCTGCGCCTGCCGTCCGTGGGCAGGAGGGGTAATCGAAAAGGTCTGCGTCCTCCAATCGATAGGGAGGCCGACCGTCGACGTGAGCTGAAATGCAAGGGACACGTAGCGCTGATCGAAGTTGACGCCGTGGGTGACCGAGCCCGGCCGCACGAGCACGATCCTCCCGATCGATTCGTTCGGGGGGGTTCGTACGGTCAGGGTAAAGGGAACCCCGGCCCAGATTTCAGCCGGCGGCAGATCCATCACCGGCCTCGGGCCCCAGAAGAGGTAGGGAGGACTGTAGATCTGCGCGTCGCTCGCGAAGTTGAACTGCCCCGCTGGATTGGGGTTCTGCGTGTAGAACGGGAACCAGTCGCCTCCCATCGTGAGGACGCGTCCGTCTTTGAGAAGGATGGCGACGCAGTGGTAAAGACGGAAGTCGGTCTCCGGAGCCATGTCTACCCACGCGGTCGCACCGGGAACGAGTCGTTCCGGAGTCTGCACAGCGACGGGGGCGGGCCACGGTTGCGGCGGGGGCGGAGGCAACTGATAGTCCGCGGTCGCTCCCTCGAGCACCAGGAGCGACCCGTCCGGGAGGATCAGGGTATTGTGGTAGACCCGCGGCTGGTTCAGAGGCGGCAAGCTCTGCTGCCACAGACTCGTCGGAGAGGGGGATTGGAGGTCCTCGACGGTCGCGAGCCCCGGCGCCGTTCCGAGCTCCTGCGCGTTCCCGCCAATCTGCGCGAACCAGTCGACCGGGCCGCCGGGGAAAGGGACCTGGACCGAGTTCGAGGACCCACGCCAGTGGAGCGAAAGGGGCATCGGATCGATGTCCGTTTGCGAATCGAGGCTGAGGACCCAGGAGTTGTTGCCGCCCGAGAAGGTGTTCAGGGCGTTGGTTCCTTCCTGGGCCACGATCGCGAACTCCGCGGAAGGAGATGCGGCAGGCGACTGGAGGAGGGGCACCACGTGAGGGTAGGTCGTCAGCGTGTCGCATCCCGGAAGCTCGAGACGGAGCCCCGAACTCGGATCGGTCAGCCGGGGAACCAAGGTGGCCGTGGAGCCCGCCAGCGATACAAAGGCCATGCTGTCGGCCATGCGCCAGTTCCCGGGGTTCGGGCAGGGGATGGGAGGAGTCGGACACGTCGGAGACGGAGGGTCGCACACGAAGACCGGTTCGTTCTGGTTGTTCGTGGTGCAGTCCCCCTTCCCTCCACCGACGATGATGACACTTCCCTCCGGCGTCGTCGCTGTGGCGGGGTACCAGCGCCGGTCGAGCATCGCGCCGAGGTAGGTGAACGGCTGCCACCCCCCCGGCGGCGGAACGGCTCCGACCAGGACGGCGGGGTCGAAGAGCCAGACGTGGACGCTCCCGAGGGTTCCTCCACTCACGCCTGGACTCACAGGCGCGCAGTAGTCCTGCCCTCCCGCGATGACGAGTCTCCCGTCCCCAAGGTAGGAATGGCCGGCGCAGAAGAGGTCGTTGAGCACTCCCCCCGGGGGTAGAGGGGCAGCGATCTCCCAGACCGTCGAGGTTTCCGGGTTCCAAATGTAGACGTACTGCAGGAGGCTCCCCGGGGAGCATGTCGTGTAGATGCCTGCGCGCCAGTAGAGGACCCACCCCTTCTTCGGCCCCGAACTGATCAGCACGGCGTGGACGATCTCGCCGCAGGGCTCCGTCGCGTTCCAGGGCGGGCAGTTGTTCGTGTTCAAACAGGCCGAACCCGGGACGGGGTTCATCGCCCAGAGGTTGAACGTCGGAGACCACCTCCCCACGTCCGCGGGACCCTGCGCCCTCGTGCTGACGAGCGCGACGACTCCCACCAGAAGCGCTGCCGCGATCCTTCGAACATCGGCGAGCATATCCGCCTCCCTTTCCGTCGCGCCCCGTGCGGCCGCGCACGAGTCCGTCCCGAGAACGACCGGGCGAGAAGCGCGACCCCGGAGTCATACCCCCCCCCCAACGCTGTTCGCAAGGGCGGAGATCGACGCGGGAGAGACAGAGACCTCCGCCACTCTAGTGCGGGGGACAGGATCTGGGGAGCGCGTCGCGCGAAGACCCGGATTCACCCCGACGACACCCGACCGTCCCGCGGGGAATACGGAGGGGAGCGTGGAGGGTCGAGCGCCTACCCTCCGAGCCGGACCGAGTCGATCATCGTCTCGAGGGCCGGTCGGGCCCCGAGGATCGTCTTCTCCGGGCCTATCGCCTTGAAGAAGAACGGCCCCCGCGCCGTCTCGACGATCGCCGCGTAGAGCCGCCATCCCTGCTCGTCGTAGGCGCGCTGACCGGGGGCCATCGCCGTCGTCTTGTAGCGCCCGGAGACCTCGGCGACGGTCACGGGGAGGTCTCCCACCTTGCGTCGGTCGACCTTCGCCTTCTCCTTCGAGGAAGAGCCGTCGGGCTGCTGGAACTGCCCGAACCAGCGCTCGAGGTTCTGCTCGACGCTCCCCCCCTGACCCGCCCCGAAGTGGTAGAGGGCGACCTCTCCGTCGGCGCCGTCCTCCGCGGCCCGCGGGATCGCGAACTCGGCGAGGCGGGTGCCGGAGGCGGGGGCCCGGGGCTTCCAGGCCTCCCCCGGCACGAAGGAGAGCCCCTGCGCGACGGTCACCCGGCCGGCGGCGGTGAGAGGGGCGGCCTCGGCCGGACCCCCGCCCCGGGCCGGGGGCTTGCCGCAGGCGGCGAGGAGCAGAGCGAGGAGGGACGCGCCGAGGGACTTCACGGCCCGAAATCGACCGTGGTGACCTCAGAGACGAGGTCGAGGGGGTTGAGGAGGACGTAGGCCAGGGAGAGGGGCATGCCGACGAGAACGGTGGCGAGCCCGGGCGCGAGGTTCAAGGAGGCGCTCCCGTTCCCGAACGCGTTCAGGGGTTCGTGGAAGTCGAGGAAGAGGGCGCTGTCGGGATTCGAGAGGGCGGCCAGGGTGATCGGGTCGGGGTTGAGCGGGATCGGCACGCCGTTGAACACGATCCCCGGGACCGTCCCCGAGGCCGTCGCGAGGAGGCTGTAGAACCGCCCCGCGTTCGCCGGCCCGCCCGAGAGGCAGAACCGGAGGGTTCCCCCCGCCCCTGCGGAGACCGAGGCGGCGTCGGGGTGGAGGTAGCCGGCCCCCCCGTGGACGCCTGCGGCGAAGACGTCCTGGGAACCGGCGCCCGTGTCGACCCAGGCGGGGAACGCCCCGTGACCGGCGGCGGCGATCCCGTTGTAGTCGCCGAGGAAGGTTCCGCTGAAGTTCGGGAGCGGGCTCGAGGAGGCGGCGGTCAGCGGGAGATTCACCCCGAAGGAGTAGCCTCCGTCCGTGGATCGGGCATAGTAGGGCCGGAAGTCGTGGTTCGCCGGATCGTCGCGGCGGTCGAGGAACATCACGTGGAGCGTCCCGTCGGGGCCGACGGCGGCCCAGGGAAGGAACTGGTCCCTGCCGTTCGCGATCGGGTCGTCGTTGACGCGGACGGGGGCCGACCAGGTGAGGCCCCCGTTCGTCGACCGCCGGCACAGGAC
Source organism: uncultured bacterium (assembly GCA_967798035.1). Classification (GTDB taxonomy): domain Bacteria; phylum Planctomycetota; class UBA1135; order UBA1135; family JAKEFM01; genus JAKEFM01. The sequence goes on along the minus strand of CBRGOK010000028.1, from coordinate 5,205 downwards.
GTCGGCGTCGCCGGCCCCGTAGTCGGCCCACACGACGTAGAGCCGGCCGGAGTAGGGACCGCTCCCCGCGTCCGCGAGGAGCGTCGGATAGGAGATCGCCGCGAAGCCGGGATAGAGGGGGTTCGGGAGCTGCGCGATCGGGAAGATCGGGAGGTCGGCGCCCCAGGTGAGTCCCCCGTCGGACGACTGGTCTAGGTAGAAGCTGCTCCCCGACTTCCAGGCGCAGTAGACCTGCCCCCCAGGCCCGACGGCGGGGCACGGACCGCCCCCGCTCGGACCGGAGGGGTCGGAGATCTGGACCGGAGGAGGGAGGCCGGGGACGCCGGCGAGGACGGGGCGATACCAGATCCGCGATTGCTCGAAAGTCGCCGGCGCTCCGTCCGTGTCGAGGAACCGGGCCCAGGCGACATGGGCGATCCCGTCGTAGGGCCCGCCGGTCGTGTCGACGACGACCAGCGGCTTGTCCTCGAAGGAGGTCGGGGTGTCGGGCCCGATGAGATAGGGGCCCGCCCAGGTGGCGCCGCCGTCCGAGGAGAAGCCGACGTAGATCCCGGAACCGATCCCCGCCTCGACCTGGCCCGTCACCGGGTTCCGGTTGAAGGAGAGCATGGCGAGGTAGAAGCCCCCGTTCCGGTCGGCCCCGACGCTCGAGTTCCCCTGGGCCATGTAGGTCGGCTCGAGGAGGAGCCCCCCGGCCCAGGTGATCCCCCCGTCCTGCGAGCGGGAGAAGCCGGACCGGACGTCCCCCGTCGAGTAGTCGTTGAACGAGGCGACGATCCGGAAGCAGTCGTTCGGATCGACGGCGAGGAAGGGCTCGTTCTGCGCGGCGGAGGGATTCGGGGAGCCCGCGTTGACGAGGACCGGCGGTCCGGCCCCGGGGAGTCCCGCCTCGAGAGGGGGGGTCGGCGGCTCGAAGGGGTGGAGGACGACGCCGGAGAGGGGGGGGAGATCCGGATCGGCCCCGATGGTCGCGCCCTGGCTGCCTCCGATGGAGAGGAGGAGGAGCGGGAGGGGAACCACGACCATGCTTTTCCCGGGAGGGCCGCGCGCGGACCCCCCGGGCGGGGATTCGCGACGCTGGCGACCATGATGCCCCGCGGACCCCGTCCCATCCAGGCCGGAGGTTCCGCGCGGGCGGCCACTCGCGGATACTCCGCTCCCCGATGGCACTCCTCCGCGGCATCCTCGTTCCGACGATCGTCCCCTTCGCCGGGAGCGCCCTCGCCCTCGACGAGCCGGCCTTCGCGAACCACCTCTCCTTCCTCGAGCGCGGCGGGGTCGACGGCCTCGTCGTCCTCGGCACGAACGGGGAGTTCCACTCCCTCACGCTCGAGGAAAAGCTCCGCGTGCTCCGGCTCGCCGCGGAGAAGCGGCGGGGGATGCGCCTCCTCGCGGGGACGGGGGCGAGCTCCCTGGCCGAGGCGGCCGCGGTGGCCGCCGAGGCGGCGAGGCTGCGATACGACGGCCTCCTCCTCGCGCCGCCGTTCTATCCGAGGGGGCTCCAGGCGCGGGGCCTCGTCGAGTTCCTCCGGGGGGTGCTCGACGCCGGCGGCGACCTCCCCGCCTACCTCTACCACATCCCGAAGTTCACCGGGGTCGCCTTCGACCGCCCCCTCATCGAGGCCCTCCTCCCCACCGGCCGCGTCGCCGGATTGAAGGACTCCACGGGAACCGTCGCGAGCCTCGCCGCCTTCGCCTCGGAATTCCCGGCGCTCGACCTCTTCGTGGGGAGCGACTCGCTCGTCCTCGAGGGCCGGAGACGCGGGGCGGCGGGAGCCGTGACCGGGCTCTCGAACGCCTTCCCCGAGCTCGCCGTGCGGGCCTGGAGCGGGCCTCCGCCCGAGGCCGAGGCGGCGCAGTCGACTCTCGCGGCCGTCCGCGCCCTCTGCGAAGGGAAGGACCTCCCGGCGCTCTCGAAGGCCATCCTCGGCCTGCGGGGATTCCCGCGTGCCCCCGTCCGTCCCCCGGTCACCGACCTCGCCCCGGAGGAGGTGGAGGAGGTCGCTCGCCGGCTGCGGGAGCTCGGCCTTCTCCCGTAAGGGCGCGGCCGTATGTTGGGCGCGGAACGGACCGCCCGACTGCGATGAAACGTCTCCTCCCCGTCGCCCTCGTCCTCCTCGCGATCGGCGCGGCGATCTACGTCGGCCTGACGCCGAGCGGTCCGCCGGAGGTCGCGCGTCCGGTCTCCCCGACGACGCCCCCCGAGTCGCGTGAGGCGTCCAGACCTCCGGAGTTCCCGCCCGGGACGACCGCCACGCGGACGACCGCCGTCGGACCGTCCTCGACGCCCCGTCCCCCCGCGACGGCGGCGGGCCCCGTCGTCTGCCCCGCGTCGATCGGCGCGGCGGTCCGGGGGAGGGTCGTAGACGCCTCGCGCAAGCCGATGGGGGGGGTCGGGGTCTGGCTGGCGGGGTGGAAGGGGAACGCCCCGACCGAGATCGCGGCGCGCTGGGAGGGGGAGACCCCGATCGAGCATGTCGCGCGGGCGTCCGAGGGAGGGGAATTCCTCTTCGAGAACCTGCCTCCCGACTTCCGCTACGAGGTCCGCGCGCTCGCGCCCCGGTTCGTCCCGCGCCGGGCGGGCCCGGTGCGTCCCGGACCCGGGGAGACCGCCGACCTGGGGGAGATCTCGATCGGACCGGGCGGCCGCGTGAGCGGGCGGATCCTCGACGTCCACGAGCGGCCGATCCGCGGGGCGACGGTGGCCGCCCTCCCGCTCCCGGCCGAGGGGAAGCTCGAGGAGATCCTCCCCTTCTCCGACTCCGAGGCCGGGGCCGCGGCGGGTCCGGACGGATCCTTCACCCTGCAGGACGTCCACCCGGGCCGCGTCGCGCTCGTGGCCGAGGCCTACGGATTCGCCCGCTCCGTCCAGGAGATGCAGATCGTTCCGGGGGGCGAGTCCTCGGGGCTCGTCCTGCGCCTCCCCGACGGGGGGTCGATCTCGGGGACGATCGAGGACGGCTCGGGTGAGGAGGTCGAGGGAGCCGTCGTGCGGGCCGAGCCGCAGGGGGCGGGTCCCTCCTTCCTCGTCGAGGCGGACGACTTCGGGGAGTTCGAGATCGACGGGGTCCCGCACGATGTCTCCTACCGCCTGACGATCCGCGCCCCGGGCTTCGCCCCCTCGACGGCCGACGCCCAGGCGGGGAACGAGGAGGTCGAGGTCACCGTGGACGGGCGAGCTTCCGTCCAGGGGGAGGTGGTGGAGGCGAGCGGCGACGAGGTCGGATACGCCCTCGTCTCCCTGGTCCGGGACGAGCCGGGCTGGAGGCTCCCGATCCGCGAGGCCGGGACCGGCTCCCCGCGGACGCTGGCGCTCGACGACGGCACCTTCACGATCGAGGCCCCCTCCCCGGGGCGGTACCGGGTCGTCGCCGTCGCTCCCGGCCTGGCGCCCGGGGCGAGCGAGCCCTTCGCCGTGTCGGACGAGAGGGTCGAGGGGATCCACGTCACGCTCCATCCGGGGACGGAGGTGCGCGGCGTCGTGCGCGGCGGGCGCCGGCTCCTCCCGGCCGAGGTGTCCCTCCTCCTCCCCCCGCGCCCCGGCGAGACCACGCCGAGCCCGCGCGGCGGAGTGGTTCCTTCGACGGGAACCCTCCTCTCGCGGACCACGGCCGACCGGCAGGGGCGGTTCGCCTTCCTGCGGGCTCCCGCGGGAACCTACCTCCTCGAGGCTGTCGCCGAGGGGTTCGCCCCCGCCCGGACGGCCCCCTTCGAGATCCGGCCCGGCGAGCCGACGCACGAGACGACGATCGAACTCGGGAGGACCGGGACGATCCGCGGCACGGTCGCGGCGACCCCCTTGATCCTCGCGAGCCTCAAGGTCGTCTCCGTCCAGCCGGGATGCCCCGCGCTCGAGGCCCTCCCCGACGCCGAGGGTCGCTTCTCGATCGAGGGCGCGCCGCCCGGTCGCCACGTCGTCCTCGCTCTCCCGCGCACCCGCACGACGGTGGATCTCCCCTCGGTCGATCTGGGGATGGTGTCGCGGGAGGCCTTCGCCCACGCCTCGGTCGAGGTTCCCGAGGGGGGGACCGCGGACGTCACGCTCGCGCCCGGGCCGAAGCAGGGAGCCGTCGTCCGGGGGATCGTCCGGCGGAACGGCGGTCCCGGAACGGGGCTCGCCGTCTCGGTCCTCGAGGGGACCGCGCCCCTCCCGATCGGCCGGGAGGCCCCGACGGACGCCGAGGGGAGATTCATGCTCGACGGCCTGCGCCCGGGGCCGACCACGCTCATCGTCCGCGCGGCGTCCCGGATCGGGGGTCCCGGCCTCGTCCTCGCGAAGACGACGGTGGAGGCGAGCGAGGCCCGCCCCGCCGAGGTCGAGATCCTCGCGCGGACGGGACGGATCCGGGGTCGGGTTCTCCTCCCCGACGGGAAGGGGGCCGCGGGCGCGCAGGTCACGATCGCGCCCGACGCCGAGAGGGGCGGGGCGGGGGACCTCGTCCCCTCCGCCACGCAGTGGGTCGCCAAGGCGGGTCCGGACGGAGCGTTCGACGGGGGCGAGGCGCCCGTCGGGGCGTACCGGCTGACCGTCGAGATCCCCGAGGCGTCCCGCACCGCGGTCTCCGTGGACCTCGACCCCTACGCGGACTCCGTCGGCGAGATCCGCCTCCTCCCGGCCCCGCCTCGTTGAGTCCGGCCGTGCGGACGGCCGCCGTCCTCCTCCTCGGGGCGCTCCTCCCCGTCGCCGCGCTCCTCGTCTACTGGAATGCCGTTCCCGGTCCGCCCCTGCCCGCCGCGCGGACGAGCGGATTCGTCCCCCCGGAGATCCCCTCGGGAACGATCGAGGGGAACCTCGCCATCGTCGGTCGGGTCGAGGCGAGCGAGGCGGGACCCCTCCCGGACGCGGAGGTCCGCGCCCTGGGTCCGGGACTCCTGAGGGCCGCCCGGACCGACGGTTCGGGGGCCTTCCGGATCGAGGGGCTCCCGGACGAGACGTACCAGGTCGTCGCTCTCGCTCCGCTGCGCCCCGTCACCGTCCAGGACGGGATCCGAGCCGGCGGCGCCCCTCTCCTCCTCCGCATGGCCCCGCCGTACGGGGTCCTGCGCCCGCCGGGGTCGCGGACTCCCGCCAAGCCGGGGACGGTCGGCGGCCGCCTCAGCCGAACGGACGGCGGTCCCCTCCTGGGATTCACCGCCGCTCTCCTCCTCCTCGACGAGAAGGGGGAGGAGTTCGGTCCGGTCGAGGTCGCGCCCGCCGGCTTCGAC
>CBRGOK010000027.1:0-13956 GCA_967798035.1 uncultured bacterium | reverse complement strand
GCCGAGTCCCCCGCGGTCGGGATCGGGGCGAGGCCCGGCAACCGGTCGAGGTCCCCGGTCGGATCGCAGAGGTGGAAGAGGCAGAGGATCCCCCACGCGATCCACTCGTCGGGGTCCTCCTCCCCCTCCGGCGCCATCGCGCGCAGCTTCCTCCCGCAGACGTAGTTCGCGCGTCCCTTGAGCAGGGCGACCGAGAAGTCCCCTCCGACGCCCGCCCGCGCGAGCGCTTCCCGCGCGCGGGGGAGCTCCCGCTCGAAGGCCTGCTCCTGGAGCGCGCGCGTGAAGGTCGAGACCGCGACCCGCACGCCGGCCCGCCGGGCCCAGAGGAGGGCGGGGATCAGGTACGCGAGCGTCTTCCCCGTCCCGGTGGGCGCGTCGACGATCAGGAAGTCCCCTCCCTCGAGATGCTCGACGACCCGCCGCGCCAGGTCGTGCTGCCCCTTCCGGTGGAAGAGCCGCGCGTCCTCCCCTCCCGCCTCCTCCATGAACATCCGGGGGAGGACCTCGGAGAACGCGAGGTCGACCGCCTGCCGCTCCACGTCGTCGAAGGGGACCGGCTCCTTCGCCTCGTTCGGAAGGGGTTCCTCCGGGAGCCGCTCCCAGACCTCCGCGATGCGAGGCTCCGCGCCGGCCGCCTCCCGGATCGCCGCTCGCAGCGGCCGCGCCGCGGCCGAGAACGTCCCCTCCGGGAGCGCTCCTCCAGCCTCCCCGTTCGATCCGCGCCACGACGAAGGCCGGTCGAGCAGCTCGAGGGAGGCGCGGAGGAATCCCGCGGCTGCCGGGTCCCTCCCGGCGTAGCGCTCCGCCCCCTCCACGAGGAGGCTCGCCGCGAGCCGGAACGCCGGCGCCGGGAGCCGGGTCGCCTCGAGGAGGAGAGAGCCCAGGAGTTCCGTCAGGTCCTCCGGGCTCGGACCTCCCGGCCCGAAGCTCCGCCCGCCGGAGAGCGCGGCGACGAACCTCTGCGGATCCGCCGCCGCGCGGCCGGGGAGGAGGAGCCGGGCGAGATCGACGAGGCCGACCACGGCGACGCGATCCACCGACGCCCCGAGGAGACGCTCGAACCACGAGACGAACCGGGCCCGCTCGAGGCAGACGACCGGGCCCCCGCCCACGAAGCCGGCGAACCGGCGGGCCGCCTCCTCCGACCGCGGCTTTCCGCGCAGGTCGATCGCCGCGATCCCGTAGCGGCGCTGCAATCGGGCGGTCGCGGCCTCGCTCGGACCCCGCGGGAACGGATCGGCGAGCTCCTCGAACCGCTCCCCTCCCCCGTGCGATCCCGGCCGCAACGCCAGGAAGCGGGCGACCCCGTCGACCCGCGCGTCGGCCCCTGTCGCGTCGAGCCGGGCGAAGACGGGGGCGCGGACCTCGGAGGACATCGGCGGCCGGAAGACTAGACTCGGCGCCCCTCCATGTCGCCGCGCCTCCTCTCCTGTTCCATCCTCCTCCTCCAGGTTGCGTCGCAAGAGGCCGCTCCCGACGTCGAGACCTACCGGGAGACCTTCCGGAGGGTCGTGCGCGAGTCCCTCGCCCGCGGCGAGGCCTACTCGAAGCTCGAGCGGCTCTGCTCCGTCGCGCCGCTGCGGCTGTCGGGGTCGCCCGGCGCCGCCGCGGCCGTCGAGTGGGCGAAGGAGGCGATGAAGCGCGACGGCCTCGAGAACGTCCGTCTGGAGCCGGTGACCGTCCCTCGCTGGGAGCGCGGCGTCGTGGCCGAGCTGCGGATCCTCGCGCCCCCCGAGGCGGCCGGGGAGTCGCTCCCGATCCTCGCCCTGGGAGGGAGCGTCGGGACCCCGCCCGAAGGGATCGAGGCCGCGCTCCTCGAGGTGAAGACCTTCGAGGAGCTCCGCGCCGCCGGAGACGGGGCGAAGGGTCGAATCGTTCTCTTCAACCGGCCGATGGACCCCGCCCTCCCCGACCCGTTCGAGGCCTACGGCGGCGCGGTCGACCAGAGGGGCCGCGGCGCGATCGAGGCGGCGAAGGCCGGCGGGATCGCCGCCCTCGTCCGCTCGATGACCGCCGGGATCGACGACTTCCCCCACACCGGAGGGATGCACTACGAGGAGGCCGTCGCCAAGGTCCCCTCCGCCGCCGTCAGCACGCGAGGGGCCGAGCGGCTCTCGGCTCTCCTCCGGGGAGGGAAGGAGGTCCGGGCGCGCCTTCGCCTCGACTGCCGGGAGGCGGGGGAGGCGACCGGCCACAACGTGATCGGGGAGATCGTCGGGCGCGAGCGACCGGGGGAGATCGTCCTCGCCGGAGGCCACCTCGACGCCTGGGACGTCGGACAGGGGGCGCACGACGACGGGGCGGGCTGCTGCCAGTCGATCGAGGCCGTCCGCCTCCTGCGCGCTCTCGGCCTGCGTCCGCGCCGCACGATCCGCGTCGTCCTCTTCACGAACGAGGAGAACGGCCTCCGCGGCGCGCGCGCCTACCGTGCCGCGCACGAGAAGGAGCTTCCCGAGCATGTCCTCGCCTTCGAGTCGGACCGGGGAGGCTTCACTCCGAGGGGGTTCACGACGAACTCCTCGGGCCGCGGGCTCGAGATCCTGCGGGCGCTCGGCCGCCTCCTCGAGGAGGCGGGCGCCGGGGAGATCCGGCCGGGCGGCGGGGGCGCGGACGTCTCGGTCCTCGAGCGGGACGGGATCCCCCTCGCCGGGCTCCTCCCCGATCGGCAGCGCTACTTCGACCTCCACCATTCGGCCCGGGACACGATCGACGCCGTCCACCCGCGCGAGCTGAACCTCGGGGCGGGCGCGATGGCCGCCTTCCTCCACGCCGTCGCCGATCTCCCCGAGCGCCTGCCGCGCAACGAACCGGCCCGGCGCCCTTGAATTCGCTCGCCCGTTTCCTAGCGTGAGGTCGCCCCGAGACCCCGAGACCGACCCGTGCCCACATTCGTCCGCGTCTGCAGCGTCTCCGACCTCCCCCCCGGCTCCTGCCGGACCGTCCAGGCGGGCGGCCAGGCGATCGCCCTCTTCAACTGCGGGGGGACCTTCCACGCGATCGACAACACCTGCGGCCACCGCGGCGGGCCCCTCGGCGAGGGGACCCTCGACGGGACGGTCGTCACCTGCCCGTGGCACGGCTGGCAGTGGGACGTGACGACGGGCTCGAACGCGATGGGGATGCCCCAGAAGCTGCGCCGCTTCGAGACGAAGGTCGAGGGGGACGGCGTGATGGTGGAGGTCTAGGGGCGAGCGCCCGCGCCCTCCCCGCGGAACCCAGGACGCCATGACCGCGACGCGAATCGAGAAGGACGCCCTCGGGGAGTACGCCGTCCCCGCGGAGGCCTACTACGGGATCCAGACCGCCCGGATCGTCGACGCCTTCCAGGTGAGCGGGGAGCGGGCCCACCCCCGGCTGATCTGGGCCTACGCCGCCGTGAAGAAGGCGGCCGCCCTCGCGAACGGGGAGTGCGGCGCGATCCCGAAGAAGATCGCCGAGGCGATCTCGCGAGCGGCCGACGAGGTGATGGAGGGGAGCCTCCGGGAGTCCTTCCCCGTCGACGTCTTCTCGCAGGGGGCCGGCACCTCCGTCCACATGAACGTGAACGAGGTCCTCGCGAACCGCGCGATCGAGCTCCTCGGGGGGAAGAAGGGGGAGTACCACACGGTCGAGCCCCACGACCACGTCAACCGCGGCCAGTCGACGAACGACACCTTCCCGGCGGCCACCCGCGTCGCGGTCCTCGCGGCGCTCCGCGACCTCGACCGGGTGCTCGGCGGCCTCGTCGCGTCGCTCCGCGACCGGGCGAAGGACTTCCACGGGATCGTCAAGTCCGCGCGCACCCACCTTCAGGACGCCGTCCCGATCCGGCTCGGCCAGGAGTTCGGGGCCTACGCCGAGGCGGTCGTGCGGGGCACCCGCGGCCTCGCGCAGGCGGCGACCGAGCTGGAGGATTCCCCGCTCGGGGCGACCGCCGCCGGCACCGGCATCACGGCGGCGAAGGGGTACCGCCCGGCGGTGCTGCGCCACCTCTCGGCGATCACGGGCCTCTCGCTGCGCCCCGCGAAGGACCTCCGCGAGGGGCTCCAGAGCCACCTCCCCTTCGCCTGCGCCTCGGCGGCGCTGCGCAACCTCTCCCTGGAGCTCGTCCGCATCGCGAACGACCTGCGCCTCCTCTCCTCCGGGCCGGCCACGGGCCTCGCCGAGATCGTCCTCCCGCCGATCGCGCCGGGCTCCTCGATCATGCCGGACAAGGTGAACCCCTCCGTCGCCGAGATGATGAACATGGCGGCGTTCGACGTCTGCGGGTCGGACACCACGGTGGCGCTGGCCGCCCAGGCGGGACAGCTCGACCTCAACGTCATGACCCCCGTCGTCGCGCAGAGCCTCCTCCGCGCGACGGAGCTCCTGACGGGGGCCGTCCGCGCCTTCGACGAGCGCTGCGTGCGCGGCATCCGCGCGAACGAGGCGAAGGCGCGGGCCTACGCCGAGCGCACCTCGGCCCTCGTCACCGCCCTCAACCCGATCGTCGGGTACGCGCGCGCGGCGGAGCTCTCGAAGGAGGCGAAGAAGCGGGGGATCACGATCCCGGAGCTGCTGCGCGACCCGAGCATCGGCTCCGAGAAGGAGCGCGCCGCGATCGCCGACCTCGCCGCGCTGTGCGACCCGCCGGATGGCGGATAGCGCGCGGCCGCGGGAACACCTCCTCCTCGCGACGGCGGCCCTCGCCGCGGTGCTCGGCGGCTTCGCGGGGACGACCGGCGGCCACTTCCTCACCGACGACTGGTTCATCCTAGGGAAGGCCGCGCAGTTCCATCCGGGGAACCTCCACCACGTCTTTGCCCTCGGGCCCGGCCAGCTCCACTGGCGCCCCCTCGCCGACCTCGTCTGGGCCACCGAGTACGACCTCTTCGGCCTCCATCCGACCGGCTGGCACCTCCTCAAGCTCCTCCTCCACGCGGCGAGCGCCTTCCTCCTCGGCATCCTCGCCCGCCGCCTCACCGGCCGGCCCGGGGTCGGCCTCCTCGCGACGCTCCTCTTCGCCCTCCATCCGCTCACCTGCGCCGCCGGAGTCTGGATCGCGGCGACCCACGAGAACCTCGTCTGCTTCTTCTTCCTCGCGACGCTCCTCGCCCTCGACCGGCGGGCGAAGGGGGAGGGGGGGCTCCTCCCCGTCGGCCTCGCCTTCACCGGCGCCCTCCTCTCGAAGGAGACCGGCGCGACCGTCCTCGCGCTCGGCTTCGCCCACACCTTCCTCTGCGCCTCCCCCGGCGAGGAGCGGCGGCGCGCCCTCCGAGCGTGCGGTCTCCTCGCCGGCCTCGCCGCCGTCTACGTGGCGATCCGCCTGGCGGCGGGCGCCGTCCCCGGCTCCGAGTCGCCGTTCCGCCCCTCCCCCGGCGAATTCCTCTGGAGCCTGTCGATCGGGCCGCTCCGGTGGATCCTCGGTCCCGTCTCGGAGACGGCCCACTCCAACCCGGCCAACTCCCGCCTCGCCCTCGGCCTCGTCACCGGCGTCGTCGTCGCCCGATGGCTCGTCGCTCGCCTTCCGTCCTGGCGCCCGGCGCTCCTCGGCCTCCTCGTCGTCCCGGCGGCGATGGTCCCGATCGCCCCCTTCTTCACGAGCGACGTCATGGGGCCGGAGATGTGGAAGGGCCTCTTCGTCGCCCACTACCTCCTCCTCCCGACCGCGGGCTTCACCCTCGCCCTCGCTGTCGCCGCCGGCGGAGAGGGTCGAGGCCGCGGCCTCTCTTGGCTCGGCCCGGCCTTCCTCGTCATCCTCTTCGGGATCACGCTGCGCCGGAACCTCGGCCCCTGGATCGAGGCGGGTGACGTCTCGGCGCAATTCGCAGCGGGGCTTCGAGAGCATGTTCCGACCCGGTCGGCCGGACAGACCGTGGCGATCGGAGTCGTGGGCCGGCCCGTCTGGCACCGCGGCGTCCGGATCGATCCGGGACAGGCCCTCGAGTTCGCCCTCGAGAAGGGGTGGCTGTTGCCGCCCTACCCGACGGAGCGCGGCATCCCGCTGGAGGAGGTGCAGCGCTACCTCACGGACCTCCAGTCCGAGATGCCTTACAAGCCCGCCCTCTACGACACGCGGGTGCAGGCGCTCGCCGAAGCACGCCGCGCTCTCGCTGAGGGACAGCGCCTCGAGGACCTCGTGATCCTCGAGTGGGACGAGGGGGCGCGGGAACTCCGGCGCCTGCCCGTCCTGCCGGCGCCCCCCCGATAGCGTGACTCTTCCGTCCCGTGCTCCCCCTGTGGCGCAGGCGCTACTTGGCCGGACGACCCGGACGACTGCGCGTTTCACCCCGGACGTGGGATGCAGGGACTCAGGAATGGAGCGTTCCGAGGGCCCTCCGCTGGCCCCGAAGCGGGCCTGACTATCTCCCTCGGGGCTCGATCGTCTCCGACCTTCGAATGCGGACCGGAAACACGGCGCCGGGCGGCGGAGGCCATGAGATCCAAGTCCGCCCCTCTCCGGGGAACATCGGCATGGTCTCGCTGGCGTCGTCGACGTCGTAGGTTCCCGCAGGGAGCCGCGCTCTCACCTTGCCTTCGCTGTCGGTCCTCCTTCTGGCCCTCCCCCCGAGATCCCCCTCTGCGACGAAGACCTCCGAGGTCCGTGCCGAGCCGTCGAGGTTGGATCGTCTCGGCGAGAGAACGACGAGGCGATCAGCGAGCGGCTTCCCCGACTCGATGTCGAGCACGAGGAGGGTCCCTTCGACGAGCACGACGTCGATGCGCAATTGCGCCTCGCCACCGGCGGGCACCCGTGCGGGAACGGAGGGCGCCGCCCAGCCTTCAAGGGCCCGGACGGTCACCGCCCACTCGCCAGCGAAGAGCGGCCCGAGCCGCGCGGTTCCATCGGAACCCGTCCGGCCGACCGGAGCCGCGACTTCGCCGAGCGCCTCCACGACGAGGCCCGGGACGGGTCGCCCGTCCACCGTCGCGGTGACGAGGAGTTCGCCCGGAAAACGATTGCGCAGGTCGAACTCGGCTTCCGCGTCCGTTCCTTCGCGGACCTCGACGCGCCCGAGTTCGATCCGCGGACCCGCGGCTGCCATCAGTCTCCTGAATTCCGCGGCCATCTCCCGGGAAACCAAGTCGCGAAACAGGAGGGCCGACACGACGACTCGCCCCGTCGGGTTGGGCCCCACGCGGAACGAGCCGTCCGGCTCGACATCGGCGAGAGGGAGTTCACGATCGATCCACTCGAAGGAACCCTCGGGGTGTTTCTCGTCGGGCCGGGCGCTCACCTTCCAGCCCTCGAATGGCGCGCCCGGCAGCCCGATGAGGCGGCCGCTTACGTAGCCGAAGGCCGGGAGGACGAGATCCGGCGTAGTCGAGGCCGATGGCGCCTGAATCTCCACCTCCCGCTCGACCCGGAGGAGAGAATTCATCGCGCCCACGAGCCGGTAGCGGCCGTTGGGAACCGCGGTGAACTCGAAGTGTCCCGAGGCTTCAGAGACGACCTCCCGGCCTCCGTCGGCACGAGGGGGCGTGATCACAATCCCATCGATGTCGGAACGGCGATCGTCGCTCTTGCTCAGGCTTACCCTCGCTCCCCCCACGCCCATCGCGCCGTCGTGGCGAAGGACACGGCCACCGATGGTCGAGCCCCGCGAGAGACAGACCCTGATCGGGCGCACCTCTCCCGGCTGCAGGTCATCAATGGCCGCCTCGGTGTCGGAGTATCCGGTCACCTCGACGAGGAGCGTGGAGTCGCCCGGCACGAGGCCTGCGTAGACCCCATCCGCTGGCTTCGCCTGGCCTCGGCCACGCAATTCGTACGAGGTGCCCTCGGAACGAAAACGAATCCTGAGCCGATAGTCCTCGACGGGCGCGTCGGAATCGCCGACGACTGTCAGGGATACCCCGGCATTCCCCTCGAGAGCGGCGTCGAGCGACTGGCCCGGCGAGATGCCCGATCGGTTCCACGGTTTGAAGCGGGGATTGCGGATCTCCGCCGTATACGTCCCCGGATCGAGGTCGTCGAAGCTCCAACTCTGAGAAGAGCCCGGGATCTTGGTCGCGACGAGCGGACCCCGCGTCGAGCCGTGCAGCGTGATCGTGAAGTCCTCGAACTCGAACTCGTAGAAGGGCCGCGTGAAGGGAATCACGGCGATCCGCCGGCTGTTGTTGGGCCCCTCGTACACGATGTCGGCGCGCCCTTGCTTGCCTTCCTCGACGGTCACCGCGGGGCCCTCGATCCAGTTCGCGATCCGCGAGTGGGCCGTAAGCCTCGCGGGGCCGGGCGGAAGGTCCTCGAGTCGGAACGCGCCGGTCACCGCGTCCGCGGGTGCGCGCACGGTCGTCACGTCGCCGCCGTCGCCAGGCGCTTCGTAGGTCGTGGCGGCGTAGACGTACCAGTCGCCGGGTGCCGGTCGTCCCTCCCGGTCCACCACGCGTCCTGAGATCGTCCCCGTTCGGGGGAGCACGATCGTGCCGACGTCTACGACATCCTCCGGGGGGAGGTCGTCCCATCGCCACTTCACCTCCGCATGACCCGGCAGCTTCGCGTCGAGGGTGAACTGGAAAGCGAGGGGTGGATCGAAGCGGAGGGTGAATCGTCCTTCGGAATCGGCCACGGCCTCAAGGTCGCGCCAACCCTTCGGCAGGCCGTAGCGAAGGACACGCTCCTGGTTCGCCTGCCAACCCGAGAGCCGAAGCTGGGTGCCCACGGCCGGTCCCCCGGAAGGGAGGAGGAAGCGGCCGCGCAGCTCCGTGAGTGCCGACGGCGACTCCGGCTGCGCCGGTCGAGAGACCGCGGCTTGGCCCTCGGTCGGGGCGGGCTCCAGGGCCGACCGCGACGGGGACGAGGTGGGCGCAGGTTCGGGAGCGACCGTGACCTCGGGCACCGAGGCCGCGGGCGCGATCTCACGAGGAGAGGGGCGCCCTCGGTCGAGCACGACACCCGCGACGAGAACGAGGAGGACGACGAGGACCGCCGCGAAGATTGCCGGCGCACGGAACCGCATCGGATCCTCTTCGGGGGGAATCCCTCGGGACGCGCCGGAGCAGAGTAACCCCGGGCCGAGGGGATCGCCCGCTCCAGGTCCTTCCGACGGGGTCTCGGCCCGAGCCGCCGCGACGATCTAATGTCCGCGAGGGGCCGGGAGGCGAGCTCCCCGGACCCTCCCACCGCCGATCGACCGCGAGCCCGGGAAGGCCCGGTTTCAGTCCCGCCCGCCCCCCCGCCGAAGGTCTCCGCCCTTGACACGGGCGCCGCGGCCCCTACAGAACTCCCGCCCTCCGGCCCGCGCCGGCGGGCAGAAGTCGGATGGCGAAGTCCCTCGTGATCGTCGAGTCGCCCGCGAAGGCGCGGACGATTACCAAGTTCCTGGGCTCGGGTTACATCGTGAAGGCCTCCTTCGGGCACGTCCGCGACCTGCCGAAGGGGAAGTTCGGGATCGACCTCGAGAAGGGCTTCCAGGCGCAGTGGGGCCCGATCCCCGGACGGCAGAAGGTGCTGGCCGAGCTCAAGAAGGCGGCCGAGAAGGCGGACAAGGTCTTCCTCGCCCCCGACCCCGACCGCGAGGGGGAGGCGATCGCCTGGCACCTCGTCGAGGCGCTCGAGCTGCCGAAGACGCGGGCCTTCCGGGTCCACTTCAACGAGATCACGGCGAAGGCCGTGAAGGAGGCGTTCAAGGAGCCCGGGAAGATCCGCAAGGCCCTCGTCGACGCCCAGCTGGCGAGGCGGATCCTCGACCGGATCGTCGGCTACAAGCTCTCGCCGCTGCTCTGGAAGAAGATCGCGAAGGGGCTCTCGGCGGGGCGGGTCCAGTCGGTCGCGGTCCGGCTGATCGTCGAGCGGGAGCTCGAGATCCGGGCGTTCAAGCCCCAGGTCTACTGGAAGGTCGCCGCGCACTTCCTCGAGACGGACGGCAAGGAGTGGAAGGCCTCCCTCTCGAAGGTCGACGGGGAGCCTGCCGGGGAACTCGACTCCGAGGAGAAGGCGAACGCGGTCGTCGCGCGGGTCGCGGGGAAGCCCCTCGCCGTCAAGAGCGTCGAGAAGAACCGGAAGTCGATCCGGGCGCTCCCTCCCTTCACGACGAGTCTCCTCCAGCAGCAGGGCTCGATCCGGCTCCGCTTCTCCGCGAAGAAGACGATGCGGATCGCGCAGCAGCTCTACGAGGGGATCGACATCGGGGAGGAGGGGTCGGTCGGTCTGATCACCTACATGCGCACCGACTCCTATCGCGTCTCGAACGACGCGATCTCGGAGGTCCGCCCCCTGATCCTCGAGTCGTTCGGGCCGGATTACGTGCCGGAGCAGCCGAACCGCTTCCAGGCGAGGAAGGGGGCGCAGGAGGCGCACGAGGCGGTCCGGCCTACCTCCGTCCGGCGCACGCCCGAAGCGATGGCGGCCCACCTCGACCACGACCAGCAGAAGCTCTACCGCCTCATCTGGGAGCGGTTCGTCGCGAGCCAGATGACCCCGGCGCGCTACGACCTGACGCTCGCGAGGCTCGAGGCGGAGAGGTGCGAGTTCGTCGCGCGGGGCCGCCACCTCGTCTTCGACGGGCACACGCGAGTGCTCGGGGCGCTCGAGGAGGAGCAGGCCCTCCCGCCGCTCGAGGAGGGGCAGGTCGTGACGCCGAAGTCGATCGAGGCGAGCCGCCACGAGACCCAGCCCCCGCCGCGCTACAGCGAGGCGACGCTGGTGAAGGCGCTCGAGAAGAAGGGGATCGGGCGGCCGAGCACCTACGCCTCGATCATCTCGACGATCCAGGACCGGGGCTACGTCGAGCTGAAGGAGAGGAAGTTCTTCGCGACGGAGCTGGGGGAGGTCGTGACGAAGGAGCTCGTCGAGCACTTCGGGCGCGTGATCAACGAGGACTTCACCTCGCACCTCGAGGGCGACCTCGACCGGATCGAGGCGGAGAAGGCGAAGTGGAAGGACGTCGTGAAGGCCTTCTACAAGACCTTCGAGAAGGAGCTGAAGAAGGCGACCGCGGGGATGAAGGACTTCAAGCGGACGCCGGAGGTGACCGACCAGGTCTGCGAGAAGTGCGGCGCGCCGATGGTCGCGCTCTACCACAAGAAGGGGAAGTTCCTCGGCTGCTCCCGCTACCCCGAGTGCGAGAACCGCAAGTCGATCGGGACCGACGGCGCGGTGAAGGAGCCTCCCGTCGTGACCGAGCACAAGTGCCCGAAGTGCGGCTCGGCGATGCTCCTTCGCAACGGCCGCCGCGGCCGCTTCCTCGCCTGCTCCGCCTTCCCGAAGTGCCGCTCGACGGTTTCGGCCGACGAGCAGGGGAATCCCGTGAAGCCGAAGGAGACGGGGATCTCCTGCGAGAAGTGCGGCGCCCCGATGGTGATCAAGTCGAGCCGGCGGGGGCCCTTCCTCGCCTGCTCCGCCTTCCCGAAGTGCCGCAACGCCAAGCCCCTCCCCGAGGAGCTGCGCGAGCCGCCGAAGGACGCCGGGGTCGCCTGCGAGACCTGCGGCGCGCCGATGGTGATCCGGACGAACCGGTGGGGGAAGGAGTTCGTCTCCTGCTCGACCTACCCGAAGTGCAAGAACGCGCGCAACGTCGTCCCGGCGGGCGCGGTCGCGGGGACGGCGGCGGGGGACGGGACGGGCGCCGTGGACGGGGCGGAGTCGGCCCGGGACGACGGCCCCGACGCGGGGTCCAGCTCCGACGAGCCGTAGGGCTTCTGTTAAAAGTATTGACAGTTGTTTAACAGTCGGGGATCCTCCCCGGCGTGCCTTCGTCCGACGCCGCCTCGCGCGCCGGCCTCCGGATCGACCCGGCGGAGGCGCTCGTCTCCCCCGTCCGCCTCGAGCTCGTCGAGCGCCTCCAGGCGCGGCGTCGCGCCACGGTCGCCGAGCTCGCCGCCGAGCTCGAGCGCTCCCCGCACTCGCTGTATCACCACGTCCGCCGCCTCCTCGCCTGCGGGATCGTCCGGGAGGAGGGGCGACGGAAGGCGGGAAGGAGGGAGGAGGCGATCTTCGCCCTCGCCGCCGAGCGGATCGCCCTCCCGCGCCCGCTCACCGAGGCGAGCTCCCGGGCGACTGCCCGGTCCGTCGCCGCGGTCCTCCGGGGCGCGGCGCGAAACTTCCGCCGTGGGCTCGAGGAGGGCCGGATCGGCCAGGTCGGGAAGCGCGGCGAGGCACTTCTCTGCTCCCGCCGGGGGCGGCTGTCCCTCCAAGGCGTCCGTCGCCTGCGCGCGCTCGTCGATCGGATCGAGCGCCTCCTCGCGGAGGAGTCGACGCGGAGGGGAGCCCGCCCGTACCTGTTCACGGCCGCCCTGGCCCCCACGGGGGGCCGCCGGAGGTCGCGATGATCCCCTTCCTCCTCTTCTTCCCTTCCGGTGGATTCCTCCCCGGAGCCCTCCTCGCCCAGGACACGCGTCCGGACTCCGGGGTCGGCGGGTCCGAGGCGATCGAGAAGGTCCGCGCGGCGCTGCGCGGGACCGGAGCGCGCGCCGAGGCCGTCGAGCTCTCCGGCGAGGGCGAGTACTTCGGGCTCCCGGCGCGCTTCACACTCCGGGTCGCCCGGGACGGGCGATTCCGCCGGAGGATCGAGTCGCGGGTCCTCGTCGAGGACGGGTTCGACGGGAGGAAGACCTGGACGGTCGACGACGCCGGCCTCGCGCGCGAGCTCGTGCTGCGGGACCGCGAGATCGTGCAGCTAGGCGTCGGGGTGGCGACCAGCACCTGGGCCGAACCCGCCGGCGCCTTCCTCGTCTCGGGCGGCGCGGCGGGGGGCGGACCCCTCGCCCTCTCCCTGCGCCTGCGGGAGGGCTCCCTCGTCGGCCGCCTCGAGATCGACCCCTCGAGTGCGCTCCCCTCGCGCCTCTCCGTCGAGACGGTCGACGGGAATCGGACCTGGACGTACGAGGGCTGGCGCGAGGAGCGCGGCTGGATCCTCCCGCGCCGGATCGTCGGGGAAGGACGCGGAGGGGTCGCGAACCGGTTCGAGATCTCCTCGGTCGCGCCGGCGGAGGCGGGGGAGGGATCCTTCTCGATGCCGGGGAGCCGGGCTTCGGGAGCCTCCTTCGATCCGGCCGTCCCCGCGGCGATCGAGACGCGCCGGACCGCGACCGGCCACCTCCTCGTCCACCCCCGGGTCGCCGGGAAGGACCTCGGCTGGTTCGTCCTCGACACGGGAGCCGGCGTGGAGGTGATCGGGAAACAGGCGGCGGACGCGGCGGGGATGCCCTCCGTCGGCCGCACCTTCGCGGCCGGCGCCGGAGCCGGGGTCACCGCCACGGTCTTCCGCGAGGGGGGACGGCTCGAGCTGGGGCCGTTCTCCCTCGATCGGGCGCTCACCACGGAGATGGACCTCTCTCCCATCGGGTCGGCCATGGGGGCGAACCTCGCGGGAATCCTCGGCTATGGCGTCTTCGCGCGGTCCGTCGTCGCCATCGATCTCGCCGGGCCCAAGGTCGAGATCCACGATCCGGAGCGCTTCGCCGAGGAAGGCCTCGAGTGGCGGGACCTCCTCCTCCATGGCCGCCACCCGCACGTCCGCGCGCGCTTCGAGGGGAAGGAGGGCCTCTTCCGGATCGACACGGGCGCGGGGCAGGGCCACGTCGCCTTCCACTCCCCTGCCGTCGAGCGGCTGAAGCTTCTCGAGGGGCGCACGCTCCGGAGCGCCCGGGCCGCCGGCGCGGGCGGCCTCTTCGACATCCGCCTCGGGAGCGTCTCCTCCTTCGAGCTTGGCGGACGGGCGTTCGAGGAAACGCCGGCGATGTTCGCGCTGCCCGGGTCGGGAGCCCTCGACGATCCCTCCACCGAGGGGACGATCGGGGCTCCCCTCCTCGCCCACTTCCGGATGATACTCGACTATCGCCGCGCCCGGATCGCGTTCGTCCCGAAGCCCGGCACGGGGAACCGCTGACCCCGGCCGGCGGGATCTCGACGCGGGAGAGGCTCCCGGCCAGGATTCTCCTCGCCGCCGACGGAGGATCCCGATGAAGGTCCGCCCCGCCCCGCTCCCCCTCCTCCTCGCCCTCCTCGCCGCCTCGTGCGCGGCGCCGACGGTCGAGCGCCCCCTCGTCTACGACGCG
>CBRGOK010000026.1:0-14036 GCA_967798035.1 uncultured bacterium | reverse complement strand
TGGGGGCGCTCCGCGCGGGAGCGCCCGAGGGGTGCATCGGCTGGCTGCAGGCTCCCACCCTGGAAGCGTCCGAGAGCCTGATGCGCCACCGCGACGTCGATCTCATCCTCGCCACCGGAGGGGCGGGCCTCGTCCAGGCGGCCTACTCGAGCGGGAAGCCCTGCTACGGGGTCGGGCCGGGCAACGTCCCCTGCTTCATCGAGCGGACGGCCGACCTCGAGCACGCCGTCCGCTGCGTCGTGACGAGCCAGACCTTCGACTACGGGACGCTCTGCTGCTCCGAGCAGGCGCTGATCCTCGACCGGCCGATCCGGGAGGCGGCGCTCGCCGAGTTCGCGCGGGCGAGGGCGCACCTCTGCAGCGCGGAGGAGACGCGACTCCTCGAGAAGGTCGTCCGGCGCGGCCGCCTGATGAACCCCGAGGTCGTCGGACAGCCGGCCGCCCGGATCGCCGCGATGGCGGGCTTCCGGGTGAATCCCGGGACGACCGTCCTCCTCGCCGAGCAGGGAGGCGTCGGCCACGACTTCCCCGTCTCGATCGAGATCCTCGCCCCCGTCCTCGCCCTCTACACGGAGGAGGGATGGCGGGAGGGGTGCCGCCGCTGCATCGAGGTCCTGAAGTTCGGCGGGATGGGGCACACCCTCGCCCTCCACTCGACGGACCGCGAGGTGATCACCGCCTTCGCGCTCGAGAAGCCCGCGAGCCGCATCCTCGTCAACGCCCCGACCTCCGAGGGGGCCGTCGGCTGGGCGACCTCGCTCGACCCCTCGATGACGCTCGGCTGCGGGCCGATGGGGGGGAACATCACGAGCGACAACATCTCCGTCCGCCACATGATCACCGTGAAGCGGGTCGCCTACCTCAAGCCCGACTGGTGGGAGACCCGCCGTCGCGCGGAGGCGGACGATCCCTCCCGCGGCCTCCTGCGACCGGCGTGGGGGACGAACGTGCCGGAGACGTTTCCGGACCTCGCGCCTCCTCCCGCCCCGGCGAAGGCCCCTCCCGTCCTGGTCCCCGCGTTCCCGGAGCCTCCGGCCTACTCCTACACCGCGAGCCCCGAGCATCCGGCCCGGAAGTTCCTCCCCTCGGGACCCGGGGGGACGGGAAACCCTCCGTTCGTCCTCGCCCCGTGACCCTTCCCCGACAGGTGACCCGAAATGGCTGACATCGCGCTCGGCATGATCGAGACCAAGGGACTCGTCGGCGCCATCGAGGCGGCCGACGCCATGGTGAAGGCGGCGAAGGTGACGCTGCTCGGCCGCGAGAAGGTCGGCGGGGGCTACGTGACCGTCATGGTGCGCGGCGAGGTGGGGGCGGTGAAGGCCGCGACCGACGCGGGGGCCGCCTCCGCCCGCCGGGTCGGCGAGCTCATCTCCGTCCACGTGATCCCGCGGCCGCACCCCGAGGTCGAGCAGATCCTCCCCCGGGCGGAGACCGCCGGCGAGCCGGCGCCGCTGTAATCCCCCGGCGGCGTCCGCGCCGCCCGCGCTTCCTTGGCCGCAAAGATCGACCTCCGGACTTTCGTCTTCCTCGACGCGATGCAGCCGCAGTTCACGGCCTTCGTCGCGACGACGGCCCGCGGCTACCTCCCGATCACGGGAGACGCGGCCCTCTTCGTCGAGGTCGCCCCGGGGATCGCGATCAACCGGATCACGGACGTGGCCCTGAAGAAGACGGACGTCCGGCCCGCGATCCAGGTCGTCGAGCGCTCCTTCGGCCTCCTCGAGGTCCACTCCCCCTCGCAGTCCGAGGTGCGAGAGGCCGGACGACAGATCCTCGCCTACCTGGGCGTATCGGAGGGAGAGCGCCTGAAGCCGAGGATCCTCACGAGCGAGACGATCACGAACGTCTCCGACTACCAGCTGATGCTCATCAACCGCACCCGCTTCGGGCAGATGATCCTCTCGGGGGAGACCCTCTACATCCTCGAGGTCCACCCGGCCGGGTACGCGACGATCGCCGCGAACGAGGCGGAGAAGACCTCCCCGATCCGCCTCCTCGATCTCCAGGCCTTCGGCGCGGTGGGGCGCCTCTACCTCGGGGGGAGCGAGTCGCAGATCCACGAGGCCTCGCGGGCGGTCCACTCGACCCTCGAGGCGATCGAGGGGCGGGCGAACGAGGGGAAGGGGTGATGGACGAGAACCCGAAGGTCGACTCGAAGGTCCGCCCCCGCCCCTGCGTCGGGATCCTCGAGCACCGCTCGATCGCGCGGGGGATCGAGGTCGCGGACGCCGTCCTGAAGGAGGCCTCGGTCGAGATGCTCTTCTCCGAGCCGGTCCACCCGGGGAAGTACGTGAGCCTCTTCACCGGGGAGGTCGAGGACGTCCGCAGCGCGCTGCGCCGGGGCGCGGAGGCGGCGGGCGAGGACCTCCTCGACGAGACCTTCATCCCCGACGTCCACGCCGAGATCCGCCCGGCGATCTCCGCCTCCGGTCCCGAGGGGCCCCTCGACGCCCTCGGCGTGATCGAGACCTTCACCGTCGCCTCCGCCGTCCTCGCCGCGGACCGCGCCGCCAAGCGCGCGGACGTGCGGCTGATCCGCCTCCGGCTCGCGAACGGCCTCGGGGGGAAGTGCACGGTCACCCTGACGGGGGAGGTCTCCGACGTGCGGGCGGCCGTCGAGGCGGGGGCGAAGGCCGCCGCGGAGCGGCGCCTCCTCGTCCGCGACGTCGTGATTCCGCGCCCCCACGTCGACCTCTCGCGCTACCTCGGCTGATCGGACCGGCCGGCGTCGTGAAGCGACTCGTCACGGAGCGGGACATCCGCGCCTGGATCGGGCGCGAGCCGATCCGCGTCGACGAGGAGACGCTGATCACGCCCGGGGCCGTCGACCTCGCCCACGAGCGTGGGATCCCGGTCGTCTACTGCGGAGGCCGTTCCTCCCCCTTCGCCCCCGACGTCGTGCCCGGCGCGCCGCAGCCGGACTCGACGCCCTCGGTTCCATCGGGTACGGAGGTTCGGATCCCTACCGGCGACGGGACCTTCCTCGTCCGGATCGAAGGCGGACGCCGTACGGTCTACCGCGTGACGGCGAGCGGTCTCGAGCCGCTCACGTAGCCGGATCGCTTCCCGCCGGGGACCGGGGGAATCCGGCGATTGCGCCGCCGGGGCGCTCCCCTACGATCCCGTCTCCTCCCGGAAAGGAGCGAGCAGTGGGGCTTCCCCGTCCGATTCACCTTCTTGCGCTGACTCCTTTGGCGTGCGCGTCTCCGTTCGGTCCGCCGCGGATCGGGGACGAGACGCCGCCCCTCCAGGGCGCGTCCACGGCTCCGGCGCCCCGGAGCGAGGGCGGGGGCGCGACGAGCGACGAGGCGCTGGCGAAGCAGCTCGCCAACCCCGTCGCGGATCTGATGAGCCTTCCGATCGTGGTCGACGTCGACGGGGACGATGACCTCCCGGGAAACGGGACTCGCCTGAGCCTCGAGCCCGTGATCCCGATCCCGCTCACGGAAGACCTGAACCTGATCACGCGCACGGTCCTCCCCGCCTACTGGTTTGGCGAGGGCGAATGGGGGGACATGATCCAGAGCTACTTCTTCTCTCCCTCGAAACCGGAGGGAGCGACCTGGGGCGCAGGAGCGTCGCTCGTGATCCCGACCGGCACCGACCTGTCCGTGGACGCGGGCGAGTGGAACTTCGGCTCCACGGGCGTCGTGGTCGCCCAGGAGGGTCCCTGGACCTACGGCGCCCTCGCGAACCACCTCTGGAGCGAGGGCCAATCGACCTTCCTGGAGCCCTTCGTCTCCTACACGACGGAGACGGCCTGGACGTTCACGATGAACGCGGAGTCGACCTACTTCTGGAAGGAGAACGAGTGGTTGGTTCCGGTGCACGCCCTCGCCTCGAAGATCGTCCGGATCGGCGGCCAGCGGGTGAGCCTCCAGGCCGGAGTCCGGTACTGGCTCGACAGCCCGGCCTCGGGGCCGGAAGGATGGGGCGTGCGCGTCGCCGCGGTCTTCCTCCTCCCGAAGTGAGAATCGGCCCCCCGGGCGCGCGGCCCGGAGCCGCCCGGGGGCGATCCCCTCCCCGATCCGGGCGCCGTCCGGACATCCGGATTACCGATTGCCCCGGACGGTTCGGCGAGGAGGACACTCCTCGGTCCGCCCTTCGGGCGGAAGGAGCATGGTCCCCTTGCGCCTCCCCCTCCTGCCGATCGCCCTCTGCGGGCTCGTCCCGCTCTTCTCCCAGTCCCCCGACCCCTCCGCGCCCCGCGACGCGGGGGCGAAGGCGCCGAGGAAGGAGCGGCGCTTCGAGTTCACCTACCGGGCCGAGGTGAAGGACCTCCCCGCGGGCGCGAAGCGGGCCGACCTCTGGATCCCGGTCCCGACGAGCGACGCCTTCCAGACGATCGAGGAACTCTCCTTGGAGTGCCCCGTCCCGCACGAGTTCACGATCGAGAAGGAGTACGGCAACCGCCTCCTCCACGCGCGCGCGGAGCCGGCGGCGGCGTTCGCCGTGGCGATGAAGTTCGGGGCGACCCGGACGGAGCAGAAGGCCGCGAAGTCGCCGGGCCGGGACAAGATGCGCCCCCGCCTCCTCGCCCCCGACCTCCTCGTCCCCCTCGACGGGAAGGCGAAGGAGATCTCCTCGACGGTCGCGGCCGGGGTCGCGGAGCCGGGGAGGAAGGCGCGCCTCTTCTACGACCACGTCCTCTCGAAGATGACCTACGACAAGTCGGGGAAGGGGTGGGGGCGCGGGGACTTCAACTACGCCTGCGAGGTCGGGAAGGGGAACTGCACCGACTTCCACTCGATGTTCATCGGGCTCGCGCGCGCGAGCTCGATCCCGGCGCTCTTCGAGATCGGATTCTCGATCCCGGCGGACAAGGCCGAGGGGGAGATCGCGGGCTACCACTGCTGGGCGGAGTTCGAGGACGCCGGGGAGGGGTGGGTCCCGACCGACATCTCCGAGGCGTCGAAGGACCCGGCGATGCGGGAGTACTACTTCGGGCGCCTCACCCCCGACCGCGTCGTCTTCTCGCGGGGCCGGGACCTCACCCTCGAGCCGAAGCAGGCCGGGGGTCCCCTCAACTTCCTCGTCTACCCCTACCTCGAGGTCGACGGGGCGCCCCACGACGGCGTGGCGCGGAAGTTCTCCTTCCGCGACCGCTAGGACGAGCGGGCGACCTAGAGGATCTCGAGGCGGACGCGCCCGGCCGGGACCTGGATCTCGGCGACGGCCCCCTTCGCCTTGCCGACGAGGCCCGCGGCGAGCGGGGCCGTGTAGGGGATCTCCCCGGCGTCGGGGTCGAAGGCCCCCGCGCCGACGATCCTCCAGGTCGACTCGCTCCCCCGGTCGAGGTCCCGCACCCGCACGGTCGTCCCGATCTTCACGGTCCCGTCGTCGGGGGGGAGCTTCGTCAGGATCCGGGAGCGGCGCAGGAGCTCGCGGGCGTCGATCAGGCGCGCCTCCTGGAAGCGCATCTCCTCCCGGGCCGCGTCGAGCTCGGCGTTCTCGGAGAGGTCGCCGTGGTCGGCGGCCTCGCCGCACTTGCGCGCGGCGTCCGCGAGCTTCTCCTCGATCGAGCGGACCTGCTCCTCGATCTTGCGGTACTGATCGGCGGTGACCCAGCTCTCGACCATCGGCGGGTGAGGGGAGAACCCTCCATCGTCCCTTGGGGGGCGACACTATAGCCGAGGGCCGGCGCCCGGGCCCCGGGGCTACAATCGCCCCCCTCGCGCGCCGCCGACGTGTCCGAAGAAGCCGCCCTCCCGGGACCCCCTCCGCCCGCGGCCGGCCTGCGGCCGGGAGCCGAGCCGGCGCGAACCGAACGCCCCGGCCCGCGTCCGATACCCGCGCGACCGCTCCCGCTCCCGGACGGCCGGCCCGGCGAGGCGGCGGGGGAGGACCCCGACCTGGCCGTCGTGCGCGCGATCCGCGCGGGTGGACGGGACGCCTTCCGCATCCTCGTGGAAAAGTACGAGAAGAAGGTCTTCTCCCTCGCGTGCCGCACGCTCGGGTGCGGGAGGGAGGAGGCCGCCGACCACGCCCAGGAGATCTTCTTCAAGGCGTACCGGGGGCTCGGGTCGTTCCGGGAGGAATCGCTCTTCTCGACCTACCTCCACCGCGTGGCCGCGAACCACTGCGTGAGCGAGATCCGCCGACGGAACGCCGCGAAGCGCGGAGAGGCGCTCTCCCTCGACGGTCCCCTCGGCGCGGGGGAGGAGGCGGCGCCCCTCGACGTGCCCGACGGCGGTCCCGATCCCGCCCGCCGCGCCGCGGGGCGGGAGGCCGGCGAGGCGGTCCGCGCCGCGGTGGCCTCCCTCGAGGACGACCTGCGGCTCCTCGTGGTCCTCTTCGAGCAGCAGGGGCTCTCCTACCCCGAGATCGCCGCGGCCGTCGGGGTGCCCGTGGGGACGGTCCGCTCGAGACTCCACCGGGCCCGGGAGATCCTTCGCGAGCGGCTGCGGAGCCACCTCGGATGAACTGCGACCGACTCCGCGAGGAGATCCAGGCGCGGCTCGACGAGCGGGGAGCGCCTCCTCCGCTCCCGGACGAGGCGCGGGCGCACCTCGGCGCGTGCGAGCCGTGCGCAGCCTACGCGCGCGAGATCGAGGCCGTCTCGGCGCTCCTGCGGGGAGCGCCCGAGGAGGAACCCCCCGCGGGATTCGCCCAGGGGGTGATGGCCCGCCTCCGGGCGGAGGCGCCGGCCGCTCCGATTCGCCGGTTCCGCCCCCTGTCGCTTCGCGTGGCCGCCTCCCTCGCCGCGCTGGGGATCGGAGGGTTCGTCACGTGGCGGGCGCTCTTCTCGGAGGAGCCCCTCGAGCGGACGGTCGCGCGCGCGCCCGACGCCGCGGCGCACGCGCGCCCCCTGGACTCGCAGGAGGAGGCGGCGCGACCGCTTCGAGACGAGAGGGAGGAGGCGGCCGAAGCCGCGAAGCCTCTCGGAGGAGTCGGCTACCTCGAGGAGCAGAGGAGGAAGGCCGGAGCGGAGAAGGCCCCGCAGCGGTCGGACGACCTCGACGAGGCGAAAGGGGACCGAATGCCGCCCCCCGCGGCCGCCGCGGGACCTCCGCTCCTGGCGGAGAAGGAGAAGAGGGAGACGTCCCCTCCGGCGCCGACGCCCGAACCGGTCGCGGTCGCGGGCCGCCTCGAGGGAAAGGAGGAGCCTGCAGCGGACGGGGCCGTCGTCCGGAAGCAGGCCGAGGTGGAACGCCTCCGCACCTTGAGACAGGAGAAGGACCAAGTCGCGCCCCAGGAGGGGGCTGCGGGCGGCGGCGTCGCGCCGGTTGCCTGCCTCTCCTACGCGATTCAAGTCGGCGACGCCGAGGGCGCGCAGACATTCGCCAAGTTCGCCGCGAGATACGACGTCTCCTCCGTGGATGTGGCCTCCCTGCGGCACCGCCTGGAGGACGAGGTCTCCGCCCGGGACTTCTTCGTCTCCCTTCCTCCCGCCGACTCAAAGGGCTCGAAGGCCTCCGGCGCCCAGCCCCAGATCCTGAGCTGCGCGATCCCCTCCGGGCAGGTCGCCCGCTTCGACGAGATCCTCCAGGGCCTTCCGGGCGTCACGATCTCGCGCGGTCCCGAGTTCGAGAGGATCGACCCGGCCCCGGGGGCGGCCCCGCGCTCGAACGCGGAGGAGGCGGAGCGGGAGGCGAGCGTGATCGAGGGGGTGGTCCGTAGGCTCGCCGATGCTCGATCGGCGCGAACGATCGGGGGCGATCGGCCGGGGATGACGAAGGGGGGGGAGGTCCCGGTTGTCCTGGACGGCGGAGAGCTCGCGCGGTCGAAGCTCGCTCCCCGCGGGAGCCGGACGGCGCCGAGCGCCCCGGCTCCCTCCGTGCCGGGTCCCGCCACGCCGGGACCGGCGAGCGGGCCTGCGACGATGCCGGCTGGGATCCTCGTTCCGGTGCGGCTGTACCTGTTCCCCGCTCCCGCCTCGCAGCCGGCGGCGGGTCCGAAGCGGTAGCGAGCCCCTTCCCGCCCGGGCGCGGGACCCTATCCTGCCGCGCCTTTTCCCCGCGCGGCCGAACCGTGGAGCCCTGGCGCCGCAACCTCGCCGTCGTCTTCGCCGCGAACCTCCTCACCTCCGTCGGGATGATGGGGTTCCTCCCCTCGTTCCCCTCGATCGTCCGCTCGCTCGGCGTGACCGAGGAGGGGGCGGTCGAGGTATGGTCGGGGGTCCTCCTCGCCGCCGCGCCCCTCGTCGCCGCCCTCCTCGGGCCCATCTGGGGCGCGATCGGGGACCGGTTCGGGCGCAAGGCGATGGTGCTCCGCGCGCTCGGCGGGATCACCCTCTTCACCGGGGCGATGAGCCTCGTGCGGGAGCCGTGGCAGCTCCTCCTCCTTCGGCTCGGGCAGGGGGTGCTCTCCGGCTACATCCCCCCCTCCCTCACGCTCGCCTCCGTCGGCGCGCCCCGCGAGCGGCAGGGGCGGGTCGCGGGGACGGCGCAGTCGGCCGCCTTCGGAGGGGCGATCGCCGGGCCCCTCCTCGGTGGGCTCGTCTTCGACCACTACGGGTTCCGCGCCGTCTTCCTCGTCTGCTCGACGCTCGCGTTCGTCTCCCTCCTCCTCGTCAAGGCGCTCGCCGTCGAGATCGACCCCCCTCCGCGCGCGCGTGGCGCGGCGGGCGGGGATAGGGTCCTCCGCGAGACCCTCGGGGCGGTCCGCCGCGACCTGAGGAGCATGCTCGGCGACCCAGCGGTCCGATCCCTCCTCCTCGCCCTCTTCACCGTGCGCTTCGGCGCTTCCCTTGTCGAACCGGTCCTCCAGCTCGTCGTCGAGCGGCTGGAAGGAGTCGACGTCCGCTACCTCTCCACGATCACGGGGACCGCGTTCACGGCGCACGCCCTGGCGAACCTCCTCTTCCTCCCGGGGTGGGGCCGGCGGGGGGATCGCGTCGGTCACGCGAGGATCCTGCGCCTCGCGAGCCTCGCGACGGGGATCGCCTTCCTCCCGCAGGGGCTCGCGCCGTCGTGGCCGATCCTCTCCGCCCTCCGCTTCGTCTCGGGGGTCTTCTTCGCCGGGGTCCTCGCCTCGGCCTACGGCATCGCGGCGGGGGCGAGCGTGGTGGAGCGGCGGGGGGGGGCCTTCGGACTCGTCTTCTCGAGCTTCGCCCTCGCGGGGGCGGCCGCCCCCGTCGTCGGGGGCTGCCTCGCCGCGATCCTCGACGCGAGGCTCCTCTTCCCGATCGCGGGGGGGATCATGGTCCTTTCCTCCCTCCGGCAGGTCCGCCGATAAGGGGCGCGGCGCTTGCGTGCCCCAACCTCGAATGCTTCAATCCCCTTCTCCCTCGACCCGACATCTCCCGTGTGCGCCTTGATCGCGATCGTCCATCGGGTCCCGGGCTACCCGGTGGTCTTCGGCGCAAACCGGGACGAGATGCGCGATCGGGTGGGCCTGTCGCCGTCCATTTACCGGGGAAAGCGCCTCGCCGTGCTCTGCCCCCGCGACCGGAAGGCGGGGGGGACCTGGATCGGGATGAACGAGAAGGGGCTGGTCGGGGCGGTGACGAACCGGCCCGGGCCGCTCGATCCGGCGCGCCGCTCCCGGGGGCTCCTCCTCCTCGACCTTCTCGCGCTCCCCTCCGCGTCCGCCGCGCTGGAGTGGCTCGAGCGCGACCTGCGCCACGCCCGGTACAACCCCTTCAACGTCCTCCTCGCCGACGAGGTGGGGGCGACCGCCGGCCACGTCCCGCAGGGGGAGTCGGCCGGCTCCGAGTTCCGCCCGCTCGACGCCGGCGTCCACCTCCTCACGAACCTCCACGACGTGGACACCCTGGCCGTCGACGGGCTCGGGAACGCCGGGGACGTCGAGCGGGTCGAGGACGCCTTCGAGAACCTGAAGACCTTCCTCGGCGACCACACGACGCGGGGGGCCCACGTCTTCTGCCGCCATCCGGGAGACCGCGGAACCCTCTCCTCCACCCTCGTCGCGGTCTCCGGTCGCGGTCTCGAGGGAGCGTTCTTCCTCCATGCGGAGGGGCCTCCCTGCACGACCGCCTTCCGCGACCACAGCAAGCTCGCTCGCCACCTCGCCTCGGCGGAGGACCGGCAGGCGAGCCGCGACTTCGGCGGCCGCGGAGAGGGAGGCAGCGAGACGGAGGAGGAGACCGTCGATGGAAGTGGAGATCGTCCTCGGGGATCTCCGGGTCCTCCCGGTCGAAGGCGTCGTTAACCCCGCGAACTCGCGCGGGGAGATGGGGGGAGGCGTGGCGGGCGCGCTCCGCCGCGCGGGGGGGGCGGAGATCGAGCGCGAAGCGATGGCCCGGGCGCCGATCCCCGTCGGGGAGGCGATCGCAACGACCGCGGGCTCCCTCGCCTACCGGCGGATCGTCCACGCCCCGACGATGGAGCGGCCGGCGATGGAGACGACCGAGGAGAAGGTCGCCTCCGCGGCGCGCGCGGCCCTGCGGTGCGCCGACGCCGAGGGGCTCCGCTCCCTCGGGATCCCGGCCCTGGGGACCGGCGTGGGCGGGCTCGACCCCGAGACGGCCGCCCGCGCGATCGTCGAGGCCGTCGCCTCCTTCCGGGGCCGCTCCCTCCGGAAAGTCCTCCTCTGCGCCCTCGCCCCCGAGATCGTCGAGGCCTTCCGCCGCGCGTGGGAGGAGAGGCCCCCCGCGTGACCCGCTCCCTCCTCGCCGGCCTCCTCCTCGCCGGCGCGATCTCGCTCGCGGGCGCCCCGACGGCCCCGTCCGGGGCCTGCGCCTTCCAGGAGGAGGAGGTCCAGGGGAGGACCCTCGCGGAGAAGGTCGAGTACTGCGGTCGCTGCCACCGGGAGATCCACGAGGAGTGGAAGGGGAGCCTCCACGCGAAGGCCTGGACCGACCCGATCTTCCAGGCCGCCTGGGAGGCCGAGAAGGCGAGGAGCCCCGAGGCGGCCGCCTCCTGCGTCCCGTGCCACGCCCCCGCTCCGCTCCTCGACTCCGGGATCGGGAAGCTCCCCCGCGCCCGCGAGGCCGACCTCGAGGTCGGCGTCGACTGCTTCGCCTGCCACGTCGGCTCCCGGGGGATGTCGGGACCGCACGGGACGAAGTACCACCGCTCGAAGGGGGACGAGCGGTTCCTCGAGCCGGTCCTCTGCACCTCCTGCCACGGGCAGACCGAGCGCGATCCCGTCCACGACCAGAAGACCGGGTACGAGGCGACCTCGGCGGCCTCGGGGAGCACCTGCGTCACCTGCCACATGGAGTCGGTCGAGCGGGCCCTCTCCCAGGACGAGGAGCGCACGCGCCGCCAGGTCGGGCGCCTCAAGCCGCGCCTCTCCGGTCGCCACGACTTCCCGGGAGTCCACTCCCCGAAGTTCCTCGCCAAGGCCGCCGACCTCTCCCTCTCCGTCGAGGGGAGCGACCTCCTCGTCTCGGTCGAGACGAAGACCGGGCACTTCCTCCCCGGCGGCGGAGACGGCCGCCTCGTCGTCCTCGCCGTGGAGGTCCTCGATCCTTCGGGAAAGGAGGCCCTGTCGAGGGAGGAGAGGTTCGACTTCGAGAAGCGGCCGCTCCGCCCGGACCGGCCCGAGTCCCTCCGGCTCCCGCTCCCGGTCCCGAAGGGGAAGGCGAGGGCCCGGCTCCTCCACCACCTCCTCGCCGAGCCGAAGTACGGGGCGCCGAAGGACGCGGATCGGGTCGAGACGATCGGCGAGAAGACCCTCGACTTCGGCTCCTGACGGCCCGGAGGTTCCGTTTCCGGCCCTCCCGCGGCATGCTGCGGGCCGATGGTCCACCGGCGCGACCTCCTCCGCCTCGCCCTCCTCGGCCCCGCGGCGGCGCTGCGCCTGCCCTCCCTCGCCCGCACGGCTCCGCCCCTCCCGCGGCGGCTTCCTCCCGACTTCCAGGAGGACGAGGCCTACTGGAACTCCCTGCGCTGGCACTTCGCCTTCCCCGACGAGGAGGCCTACTGCCAGACCTCCACCCTGGGCGCCTCCCCCAAGGCGGTCACCGAGGCGACGATCGCCCACCTGCGGTGGGTCGAGGAGAACCTGCCGAAGTGGGACTACACGCCGGAGGACCCGAACCGGATGGGGGGGTACAGCCAGGAGAGGGAGTTCCGCGCTCGGCTCGGCTCGTTCCTCGGCTGCGACGGGGCGGAGATCGCCCTCACCCCGAACGCGACGGTCGGGATGAACTTCGTGGCGAACGGGATCGACCTCGAGCCCGGCGACGAGGTGGTGACGACGAACGTCGAGCATCCGGGGGGGAGGAGGGGGTGGGACCTGAAGCGGGCGCGGCGCGGGATCGTCGTCCAGGAGGTCGAGATCCCCGTCCCCCCGAACGATCCCGACGAGATCGTGCGCCGCTTCGAGGCGCGGACGACGGCGCGCACGAAGGTCTGGGCGATCCCCCAT
Source organism: uncultured bacterium (assembly GCA_967798035.1). GTDB lineage: Bacteria > Planctomycetota > UBA1135 > UBA1135 > JAKEFM01 > JAKEFM01. The sequence goes on along the minus strand of CBRGOK010000026.1, from coordinate 1,754 downwards.
GTGACGACCGCCCTGGGGATCGTCCTCCCCGTGAAGCGCCTCTGCGGGATCGCCCGCGCGCGCGGGATCTTCACGGTCATCGACGGGGCGCAGGCGGTCGGCCACCTCCAGGTGAACCTCCGCGACCTCGGCTGCGACGCCTACTTCTCCTCCCCCCACAAGTGGCTCCTCGCCCCGAAGGGGAACGGCTTCCTTTTCGTCCGGAACGAGGTCCAACGCCGCCTCTATACGACCCTCGCCTCGAGCGAGTGGGAGAACTACGAGGAGGGGATGTACCGGTTCATGCAGTGGGGGACCGTGAACCTGAGCCTGGTCCGGGGCTTCGAGGTCGCCCTCGACTTCTTCGAGCGCATCGGGATGGCCCGGATCGAGCGGCGGATCCGGTTCCTCAGCGACCGGCTCCGGGCGGGCCTGCGCCAGATCCCCCGCGCGCGGATCAAGTCCTCGACTCACCCCGAGCTCGCCTGCGGCGTGACGACCTGGGGGATCGAGGGGATGACCCCTCCCGACCTGATGCGGTCGCTCTGGGGTCGCCGCCGGATCCGCGTGCGGTCGATGGGAGGGGAGGAAGGGGTCCGGACGAGCACGCACATCTACGTCTCGCCGTCGCAGATCGACTCGATCCTCGACGTCGCGCGGGAGATCGCCGGCGAGTGACCCTCCGCCCGGACGCACCTCCCATCGCATTCCTCCTCCTCGCCGCGTGCGCCGGCGCCCTCCTCGCCTCCGTCCTCGGTCTCGTCCGTTAGCCCTCCGTTCGCCGCGAGATGTGGGGTTGCAGTCCCGGCAACCCGCATTATCTTGCGCTTTCGACCCTGCCGGAGGCATGGGAGCCATGAGCGAAAGCCCGAAGGATCTGCGGGTCTACCTCGTCGGCGCGCACGCGACCGGGAAGACCACCCTCGCCCGCTACGTCCGGGACCACTACGGCCTGCCGATGATCAGCGAGGTCGCGCGGGCCGTCCTCGCCGAGCTGGAGACGAGCCTCGACCGGCTGCGCTCCGACGTCGACGCGGTCTCCCGATACCAGCGCGAGGTCTTCTTCCGGCAGATCGAGGCCGAGCGCGCGCAGGCGGCCAAGGGGGGCTTCGTCTCCGACCGCGCCTTCTGCAACCTCGCCTACGCCGCGAACCACGCGACGATCATGGCGGAGGTCTTCCGCGACCCGATCCTCGACGACTACATGCGCTGGGTGGGGGAGGGGATCGTCTTCTTCCTCCGCCCCCACCGCGAGCTCCTCGCGGCCGACGGCGTCCGCGCGGGCCTCGCCTGGGAGGACGTCCTCGTCGTCGACGGGATGGTGAAGCTCTTCCTCGAGATGTACGGGATCCCCTACTTCCCGGTCTCGATGATCGCGATGCAGGAGCGCGTGCGCCTCCTCGACGCGGTCCTCTCCCTCAAGCTCGGCGAACGCTCCGGGTCCTACCGGATCGGAGCGGCGCCGGCTCGACCGAAGACCTCGGGGAGTCTCGCCGCGGTCCTCTCGCAGCCGAAGCGGCCTCGCCGGGCGGGAGAGCTCCCGCTTCCCCCGGTCCGCAACGGCGAGCGGGCGACGATCGCGTCGGCTCTCCCCTAATCCATCGCGGCGCGGCGGGGGCGCGGGTCCCCACCGCGGCCACGGGGGGCGCGGGGGTGCTGCCACCGTTGGGGGGCGCCCGGTTCGCCGCGTTGGGCTGGGGGGATGCCACGAACGCCTTCGTCGTGACGACCGCAGCACCCGCGCCGCCGCCTGGGTCCAGCATCGAGCGGCGTCC
>CBRGOK010000025.1:0-14442 GCA_967798035.1 uncultured bacterium | reverse complement strand
CTTCTTCCTCGAAGGGCTCGCCCGGTCGAGCCCCACCCATGCGGCCCTCATCTACGCCCTCACCCCGATCGGCGTGCGGGTGATCGACCTCATTCGAGGAACCAAGACGTCCATCGTCGAGCTCCTCGGCCTCGTCTGTGCCCTCGCCGGGACGATCCTCGTCCTCATGGCGAAGCCGAGCGGCGCCCTCTCCCCGGATCCCCTCCTCGGGGACGCCTTCCTGTTCGTCGCGATGATCTCCTGGGTCCTCTACACGGTCCTCTCGAAGCCCCTCGTCGAGCGGCACGGGGCGCTTCGAGTGAGCGCCTGGACGATCCTCGCCGGCACCGCCGTCACCCTCCCCTTCGGGGCGAGCGCCCTCCTCCGCGCCCCGTACGCCTCCTTCTCCGGCCTCGCCTGGTTCGGCGTCCTCTACCTCGCCCTCGTCACCTCGGTCGCCTGCTACGCACTCTGGGCCTTCGCGCTCGGACGGCTCCCCGCGACGCAGGTCGCCGTCTTCTCGAACCTCCAGCCTCCGGTGGCGGGCCTCCTCTCCTGGCTCGTGCTGGGCGAGCGAATCTCTCTCTTCCTCGCGGCCGGAGGCCTCCTCGTCGTCGGAGGGGTGCTCCTGACGCAGATCGGGCGCCGGGAGCCGGCCGCGCAACCCTTGCAAGAGCCGGGGCGCGTGCCGATAGGGTAGGGACCGTGGCCCGGCTCCCTCTCGCCCTCGCCTTCGTCCTGGCAGGCGGCTGCTCGTCCTACCCCTCGAGGACCGCGGCCGCCCGGGAGGCGTTCGCCGAGGGAAGGTTCCCGGACGCCCTCCAGAGCTTCCCGTCCGATCCGGGAGGGCCCGACGGGATGCTCCACTCCCTCGAGCGGGGGCTGATCGCCCACACGGCGGGGGAGTTCGAGCGCAGCCTCTCGGAGTTCGAGGGGGCGCTCGAGGCGATGCGGGGTTTCGAGGAGCGCCCGACCGTCTCGGGCCGCAGCATGGTCGAGGGGGCGCAGTCCTGGGTGTGGAACGACACCTCCCTCCCCTACGACGGGGAGGGCTTCGAGCGGGTCCTCCTCCACACGTTCCTCGCCCTCGACTACCTCTTCCTCGGGAGCGGCCAGGACGCGCGGGTCGAGGTCCGGCGCGCGGACCTCGCGCTGCGGGAGGAGGAGGAGCGGAACGAGACGAGCTACCCCGGCGGGAACGCGTTCGCGCGCTGGGTCGGGGGCCTCGTCTACGAGGGGCTCGGCCAGGCCGAGGACGCCGCCCTCGACTACGGCGCCGCGCACGAGAAGGCCCCCGAATGCGCCCTCGTCCGGCGCGACCTGCGGCGGATGGCGACGTACCTCGGGAGGCCCGACCTCGCCGAGGGGCTCGAGGAGGAGGAGCCCGCCGCCTCCGAGCCCGCCTGGGATCCCGGCAAAGGGGAGATCGTCTGCCTCTACGCCTGCGGGCTCGGTCCCATCAAGGAGCCGATCGAGATCCCGGTCCCGACCGTCCACACGGTGACGAAGATCGTCGTTCCCCGGTTCGTCCGGCGGGAGAACCCCGCGGTGCTGCTCCGCGTCCTCCTCCGCGGCCGCGTCGTCGGCGAGACCGAGGTCGTCGAGGACCTCGAGGAGACGGCGATCCGGAACCTCCAGGACCGGATCGCCCGGATCACCGCCAAGGCGGTCGCCCGCGCCGCGGCGAAGGGGGCGGCCGGCGAGGTCCTCGCCGCGAGCCGCCGGGACTCGGAGGACGCCTTCCTCGTCGGGTTCGCCTTCTCGCTCTTCAACCTCGCCTCCGAGCAGGCCGACCTCCGCTCCTGGCTCACGCTCCCGGCGAACCTGCAGGCCGCCCGCTTCGAGGTCCCCCCGGGCCGGCACGACCTCCTCCTCCAGTTGATCGGAGGGAACGGGGAGGTGTTGAATACGCGCCCTGTCGAGGCGGTCGAGGTCCGCGCCGGGCGGCGCGTCTTCCTGAACCTCCGCTCCGTCGGCCCGAACCTCTTCGTCGCGGTGATCGGGGGAGGCCCGGGGCCGGCCTCCGCTCCCGCTCCGCCGGAGGGATGACGTGAGACGACTCCCCTTTCTCGCCCTCGCCCCCCCTCTCCTCCTCCTCGGCGCCTGCCGGAGCCGGGCGGTCTACTCGATCTCCGTCGACACCGCCCGGATGGAGGAGGTCGACAGCGGCACCGCCGGCGGGACGCTCGACGTCCGCACGGACGGCTCGGTCCTCTCCCGGACGATCGAGGTCTCCCGCCCCCGCCGGCGGGAGGTCGCCGGCCTCGTCGAGGTCCAGTTCGACCTGCACAACCGCTCGAGCCGCGAGAACCGCTTCGACTACCGATTCGAGTGGGCCGACGCGACGGGGATGCGGATCGACACCGCCGCCTCCCACTGGACGCCGGTCGTCCTCGGCGGCCAGGAGACCCTCCCCCTCGCCGCCACCGCGCCGCAGGTCGACGCGGTGCGGTGCACGCTCAAGGTCCGCTTCTCCCGGTAGATCCCATGAAGATCCTCCCCCTCGCGCTCCTCGTCCTCCCCCTCCTCCCCTCCTGCCGCTCCTCCCGCCCGAAGGTGCGCTACGAGGACCCGACCGGCGTCGAGACGCTCACCGTCGATTTCGGCTCGACCGACCTCCAGAAGATCGCGGCCGACCTCGTGCAGTCGATGCTCCGCCACGAGGCCTTCAGCGCCTCGGACAAGCCGGTCATCTACGTCGGCGCGGTCGAGAACGCGACGAGCGAGCACGTCGACACGAGGAACGTGACCGACTCGATCCGCACGGCCCTCCTCAAGTCGGGGAAGGTGAAGATCGCGGCCGACCTCCAGGGACGCGGGGAGATCGCCGACCAGGCCGACTACCAGCGGAGCGGGGCCGTCTCCCCGGAGACCGCCGCCGCGCTGGGCCGCCAGGTCGGAGCGGGGCACTCCCTCTACGGGCGGCTCACCTCGATCGACAAGAAGGCGGGGGGAGCGCAGGACCTCTTCTTCAAGTTCACCCTGAACCTCGTCAACGTCGAGAGCGGCCTCTTCGAGTGGGCCGACGAGGTCCAGATCCGCAAGGTCGCCGCCCGCCGCTCCTTCGGCTGGTAGGTCTTGGGGCCATCGCCCCGGCGCGGCGCCGTCGCGCCGCTTTTCCTCGCCGCCGCGGCCGCCCTCCTCTACCTCTTCATCCTCCGGGACGAGTGGGCCCGGACGTGGGACTCGGGGGTCTACCTCTCCCTCTCGCGATCGATCGTCCGCGGGGAGGGGTACACCTACGCGGGTCTCCCCCACTTCAAGTACCCGCCGGGACTCCCGCTCCTGTGCGCGCCGATCGAGGCGGCGCTCGGGAACGACTTCCTCGCGCTGCGCCTCCTCGTCACCGCCTTCGCCGTCGCCTCGGTCTTCCTCGCCCACCGCGTCGTCTCGGCGTACGCCGACCGGGAGCTCGCGGGGCCCGCCGCGGCCCTCTTCGCCTTCTCCTGGCCGGTCGTCGCGCTCCTTCCGATGGTCCTCTCGGACCTCCCCTTCACCGCCTTCTCCCTCGGCGCGCTCCTGGCGCTGCGACGGTTCCGGGACGAGGGGACGTGGCGGAGCGGGCTCGCGCTCGCGGCCCTCCTCCTCGCCGCCTTCTTCACGCGGATCGCGGGGGCCGTGGTCGCCCTCGCGAGCGCGCTCGCGCTCCTGCGGGCCCGGCGGGCGGGGACGGGCCCGCCCCGGGGCCGGATCGTCGCGATCGGGGCGATCGTGGCGGTGCCGGCGATCGGGTGGATGGTCCGCACGGCGGTCCTGCGCGCGACGCTCCCCGAGGGGCTGCGCGACACGACCTCCTACGAGCACGAGTTCGCCTCGGGCCGGCCCTTCGGCGCGGCCCCGGCGGAGGCGACCGGAATCCTCGGCCGCCTGGGCGAGAATGCGACCTACTACCGCGATCTCCTCGCCGAGATCTTCACGGGCGGCGCGGTCGTGGCGGGGGACCCCTCCCCTTCCGCCGGAGCGGCGTGGCTATCCGCCGCGGTGACCGCGCCCCTCCTCGTCGCGCTCCTCTACGCCTCCTTGAAGCGTCGCTCCGCGGTGGAGGTCACGACGGCGGCGACCCTCGCGCTCGTCCTCCTGTGGCCCGCCGTGCAGGGGGCGCGGTTCCTCGTCCCGATCCTGCCGCTCCTCTACTCCAACCTCCTCGAGGGAGTTCGCGACCTCGCGGCCCGGCTCTTCCCGCGCTCGCCCCGGGCTCCCCGGGATTCGGTCCTCGGCCTGACCCTCCTCCTCCTCGCCGTGGGCGCGCCGCGCGTCGTCGAGACCGTGCGCCTCGAGCGGCGCGAGCCCTACCACGGCGCGGCCGTGCGGTCCTTCCTCGGCGCCGCCGACTGGATCCGGAAGAACACTCCCGCCGACGCGATCGTCGTCGGCGGCGATTCGAGCGCGCTCACGATGCTCACGGACCGTCGCGGCCGCGCCTACCCCGTCACCCGGAGCGGCGCCGAACTCGCCGCGTTCCTTCGCGAGCTCGGCGCGTCGAACCCCGGTGCACCGCTCTACCTCCTCGTCTCCCCTCTCGGCGACTTCGGCCCCACCCACTTCTGGCCGGCGCTGGCGGAGGCGAAGTCGAAGGGACTCCTCGAAGGCGAGCCCGTCCACGAGGCGGAAGCAGGGGGGGACGGGCAGGAACGGGTCCACGCCGTCGTGTGGCGGCTGCGACCCTGATTCCCCTCGCGAGCGAACCCTGTCCGCGGCGGCTCCCCGGCTCCGGATCTCGAGGTCGTCCGTCGGGAAGGACGGGGCGCGCGTACGGGACGTCCCTGGACGCGCTCTCGCAAAGGACGTGTTCCCCTCCGCACGCCCACGTTTCCCTTCCGGATGGAGGACGCGAAAGCCGCCCCGCCGGATCGCCGCCTACCGACCGGCGGAAGGCGGCGGGAACAGGGGGCGGGACCATGGAGGGACGAGGATGGCCCACGCCGATCTCCCTGTCGCCGAAACCAGCAAGAAGCGTCGACGTCGATCCATGCGGGGGGTCCCCGGAGTCGATTCCCCTGGAGACCGTCGTTCCCGGGAATCCCCATCGGATTCCCCGCGGACCAGGTTCCTTCATGAGTTCTTAGGTAGGGGGCGGACCCACTGGGCAGGCGCGGCGGTCGCCACAGGTTTTCCCTCCGACCGGGAGACGGTCGGCCCCTGTCCTTCCCCTGGAGCCTCCCCTGGGTCTCGACCTCTCCGTCGTCGTCCCCGCCTTCAACGAGGCTGCCCGGCTCCCCCGCGCGATCGACTCGATCCGGCGTTTCCTCGACACCCTCCGCCTGACCTGGGAACTCCTGGTCGTCTCGGACGGGAGCACGGACGAGAGCGGGGACATCCTCCGCCGGATGGCCTCCGAGGATTCCCGCTGCCGGTTCATTCTCGAGGAGAGAAACCGAGGCAAGGGAGCCGCCGTCCGCACGGGGATCCTCGCCTCCTCGGGAGACCGGATTCTCTTCCTCGACGCCGACCTCTCCGCACCGATCGAGGAACTCCCGAAGCTCCTCCGGGCCTTGGACCGGGGAGCCGAGGTCGCGATCGGGTCGCGGCGAATGGAGGGCGCCGACGTCCAGGTCCGGCAGGGGATCGGCCGGTTCCTCTCCGGTCGCTTCTTCTTCTGGGTCACCCGAGTCCTGACCGGGCTCCCCTTCCGGGACACGCAGTGCGGCTTCAAGCTCTTCACGCGGCTCGCCGCGCAGGAGATCTTTCCGCGCGCGCGCGAGGATGGATGGTCCTTCGACGTGGAGATCCTGTCTCTCGCGCGGGAGCGGGGACTCGAGACCGCCGAGGTGCCGATCGTGTGGAGGGACTCCGGGGGGAGCCGGGTCCGCGCGATCCGGGACGCGCCCAGGACCCTCCTGGGGCTCCTGCGCCTCGGCTCCCCGTCCCGGCTCCCTTCCGTCCACCGTCGCCAGATCGTCCTTGCGTGCGCGGGGGGGATCCTCGCCGCGTCGCTCCTGCGCGGCGCCTCCCTCGGGCTGGTCCCCCTCACGGACCCGACCGAGGGACGCTACGCGTCGATCGCTCTCGACATGGCGCGCTCCGGGGACTGGCTCACGCCCCGGTCCTGGTTCCACGGCGAGTATCTTCCTTTCTGGGGAAAGCCCCCCCTCCACCTCTGGGCCACGGCGCTCTCCTTCAAGGTCTTCGGCGCCACGGAGTGGGCCGCCCGATTCCCGAGCTACCTCGGGGGGCTCGGCCTCCTGGCACTCGTCTTCCTCGCCTCCCGGACACTGTACGGGGCGACCGCCGCCGCCCTCACCGCCCTGGTCGCCTCCTCCGCCGCCCTCTTCTTCGTCCTCTGGGGAACCGTCGTCCTCGACGTCACGACCGCGCTCTGCGTCACGGGCGCCCTCGTCTCTTTCCTCCTGAACCAGCAGGGACCCTCGGAGAGGTCCCGTCGGCGGTGGGGCTGCGCCGGGTTTGCGTGGCTCGGTCTCGGCATGCTCGCCAAGGGCCCCGTCGCTCTCGTCCTCTCGCTCTTCCCCATCCTGGGCTGGCGACTTCTCGCGAGGAGGCGGCGTCCCCTGGCGCCCGTTCCCTGGGCCCGCGGTCTCCTGCTCTTCCTCGGGATCTCGGCCCCCTGGTACCTCCTGGCCGAGCGGACCACCCCCGGTTTCCTGCGGTATTTCCTCGTGCACGAGCACCTCCTTCGTTACCTCACCCCGGACTACGGCGACCTCTACGGGAACGCTCACGTCTATCCCAGAGGCTCGATCTGGTGGATGCTGTTGCTTGGGTTCCTTCCGTGGACTCTGCTCCCGTTCCTCCGGGCCGGGAGATTGCGGTCCGGCTTCGGCGTGGCCGTCGCGACGGCGACCCGGGTTCTCCGGGGACGGAAGCGCCCGGCCGCACCGCGCCTTCCCTCGGGGGATCCGTGGAGGTCCTACCTCGTCCTCTGGGGACTCTGTCCGGCCCTCTTCTTCACCCTCGCTCGGTCGGTCCTCCCCACCTACCTCCTTCCCGGCTTCGGGGGGCTGGCGATCCTGTCGGGACGGGCGCTCTGGAAGGACCTGTCGGGAGGCGTCTCGAATCCGGTCTGCCTCGCCGTCGTCGCGATCGCCGGTGCGATCGGACCGTGGCTTGCGCTCGACTTCGCCGTCCGGTTCGAAGGGGTCGGAGGCGAAGCCCTCCTCTGCCTTGCCGTCGCGATCGCGGTGACCGGGGTGATCGGGGTCTCGGTGGCGCGGCGAAGCCTCCCCGCTCTCCTGGGGACGATTCCTCTCGCCGTCGCCGTGACCTTCATCGTCGGGGGGATCGCCGCTCTCCCCATGATCGAAGCGCGTTCGGCGAGAGCGGCCCTGCAGGCCGCGCGCGCGAACGGGGCGGAACCCGAGACCGAGGTCGAGCTCCTCGACGGGAGGTCCGGGACGGCGCTGTTCTACGGGAGGGACCACGTCCTCTGCCTGCCGTGTCTCAAGAACCTCGACTGGAGCGAGGTCCTCGGCAGCCGGCCCGCCAACCTGATCCTCGTCGAGGCATTCCACCTCCACCAGATCCCGCCCTCGGCACTGGCCCGTCTCCGCTCCCTCGGCCGATTCGGCCCCTACCTGCTCTATGCCAAGCCCGACGGCTGCGCTCCGGCGGGATCCACGACGAGGAGCGACTAGGTTCCGGCGCCGAGGAGCCGGACACCGCGAGAAGCTCCTACCCCGGCACGAGCCGGATGAGCGGAACCTCGGGCGGGCAGTTCAACCGGAAGGGGACGACCGCGGCTCCGATGCCGCGCCCGACGTAGAGGGCCGTGTCCCCGTGACGGTACAGGCCGCCCACGTAGCCGTGCTTCGTGTGGTGGACGATCGCGCCGACGAACGGGAACCGGAACTGGCCCCCGTGCGTGTGGCCCGAGAGGACGAGGTCGACGCCGCGCTGGGCGGCGAGGGGCAGGGCATCGGGCTGGTGGGAGAGGAGGATCTTCGGGTCCCCGTTCTCGACCGGCCGCAGGGCCGCGTCGAGGTCGAAGTTCCCGCGCTCCCCGTCGTCGACGCCGAGGATCCAGAGGGCCGCCCCCTCGCGCCGGATCGCGATCGCGTCGTTCAGGAGCACGACCGGGCCGAGTTCGGCGAGGCGCCTCAGGAGCCGCCTCGGGTCCTCGGCGTAGTACTCGTGGTTGCCCGGGACCGCGACGATGCCGTCGCGCGCCTCGAGGTGTCCGAGCGCGGGGACGAGGGCTTCGAGCTCGTCCTCGAAGTAGTTGATGAAGTCCCCGCCGAGGGCGATGAGGTCGGGACGCAGCGCCGACACGCGCCGGGCGACCGCGACCAGGTCCTCGGAGCGCAGGAACGAGCCGACGTGGAGGTCGGAGAGGTACGCGATCGTGTACCCGCGGAAGGGCTCGGGCAGCCGCCGGATCGGGATCTCGACGACGCGCACCTCGAGCCGCCGGAGCGCCGCGCGGTACGCCACGTGCGAGGGGCGGAACGCCGACCAGAAGCGGTGGAGCCCCCCGTCGAGGAGCTTCTTCCAGCGGTAGCGAAAGGGGGAGTGTCGGGTGAAAGGGTGTGCGTCGCGTCCCACGGTGACGCGTAGGGATCGGCCGCGGAGGTGCATCGAGTGAAGCGCCGCTATCGGGCCGGCCGGGAGTCCCCGCCGTTCTCGGGCCGCTCGAGCGCCTTCGTCTTTGCCTCGCGGAGCACCTGCTCGACGACCCGGTCGAGGAGCGCGCGGTCCACCCCCTCGCCGACGGCGATCGCGACGCGGTCGTTCTCGCGCCGCCGCGCGGCGCCGTCCCCGCGGTGCTTCCCCCACTCCGCCTCGAACTCCTCGGCGTCCCCCGGGGTGTCCCAGACCGTGAGCCAGGCCCCGACGAGCGCCGCGTCCTTCGCGCAGACGGCGAAGCGGTCCCCTCCCCATCCCTCGGCGCCCTCGTTCGTCCACTCCCTTCCGAAGTACTCGAGGGCCGCCTGTTGCCCCTCCTTCGTGCTGGGATCGATCGCCGGCATCTCCTCTATTTCCCCGACCAGGAGGGCGGCGAACATCTCTCCGAGGGTGCTCTCGTCGACCTTCCTCCATCCCGCTCCGAGCGTCGAGGAGAGGTCGGGCAGCGTGACGACCACAGGCTCGTCCGCCGCCCCCTCGAACCAGTACTTCTCCGGGTGGAGGACCTGCTCCGAGGAGCGCGGCGGCGTGCGGAAGGCGCGGTCGAAGTCCTTGGGGCGCACGCTCGGGATCGCGGTCTGGTATCCCTTCTGGAGGAAGGTCATCCCCTGGAGGTAGGGGACGACGAGCATCCGTTGGAGATAGGCGGGCGCCCGGCGCAGCTGCTCGACCTGGATGGCGTCCATCCCCTTCGCCTCTTCCAGCAGTTTCGCCGCGTCGCCGGGGTCGGAACGGATCAACCGCCCGGCCTGGTCGAGCATCGCGACGAGCATCCCCGAGCCCTCCGCGACCGCCATATAGACGAAGGACCGGTCCTCCTCGTTGCGGGCCTCCTCCGACATGCGCTTGAGGTCGAAGTGCTGGTCGTCGAGGGCGTGAGTCAACTCGTGCGCGACGATGAACCGGTCGATCGTCGGGCCGAAGCTCCCGACGACGACGAACTCCCCGGTGTCGGGATCGTAGAAGCCCCCGATCTGCTCGACGTACAACTCCTCCACCGCCGCGCGGAGGTCGCAGGTCGAGGGGAGGAGGCCGAGGCGCTTGTAAAAGCGCTCCCGCGGTCCCCACACCTCGACGGGCATCTCCTCCGCGAGGGCCTTCTCCACGAAGCGACGGACCTCCTCCTTCGACCGGACGTGCTTGGGGACGGGGCGCTTGAACTTGAGGCCCCGCACCCTCTCGACGTCCTTGATCACCTCCTCGGTGAGCGCCGCGAGCGCCTCGGGGCTCCCCTTCAGAGGGGCGATCTTGACCTGGGGCTCCTGGAGGGCCGGGACGGAGGAGAGGAGCGCAAGGAGGAGGGGGGTCATGGTGGACGAGGGGGGATTCTACGCGCCGCTCCGCGGCGCCGTGAGCCGGACGACGCGGACGCGGTGGCGGCGGCCCCTCAGCTCGACCTCGAGGTCGTCCCCTTCGACGGCGAAGCGCCTCCCGGCTTCCTCGAAGAAAGGGTCGGCGTTCGGGCGGCAGGGGTCGGCGGCGGCGACGAAGCCCCCGGGGCGGACCGCCCGGTCGAAGAACTCGAGGAGGGGGCCGTGGTGGCGGCTCTCGTAGTACAGGTCGGCGGCGAGGACGGCGTCGAACCGCCGGTCGAAGGACGCATCCCGCCAGTCGAGCCGGAGGTACTCGGCCCCCCGGACTCCCGCGCCCTCGGCGTTCTCCCTGGCCAGGGCGAGCGCCTCCTCGAAGATGTCGGCGAAGACGACCCGCGCCCCGCGCATCCCGGCGGCGATCCCCGGGAGCCCCACGCCGCAGCCGAGGTCGAGGACCTCCTTCCCCCGCACCTCGTCGCGGCGCCAGACGGAGCGGGCGAGGGCGAGCCCCGCGGGCCAGAGCTCCCCGAAGTAGGGAAATCGCTCGTCGCGGATCTCCTCGGGCGTGAGCCGCTCCATCCACGGGTCGACGTCGCGGAGCACGCGGACCCGGACGACCGTCGGGCCGAGGGGGACGCGCAGCGCCCGGATCTCGTCCGGGCGGATGCGGGGCGGGGAGGGCACGGCTCCAAGGGAACCCCCTGGAGCGGACCCGGTCAACCGCCGCGTCCGGGAGGGACGACCTGTGTCGGGAATCGGCAGACCCCGCGCGAAGGGTTTCGACTACGATCCGCGCCGACCCTGTTCTCCCCCCTTCTTCCCCTCGCCTTCGCGGCCCTGCTCCCTCCCCGGTCGCAGGCGAGCGCGCCGGCGAGCGCGCCGACCGCCTTCGAGGAGCGCTTCGACGCGCTCGCGGACGGGACGGACGGCTCGCCGACCTGCGCGCCGGTCGACGGGCGGTGGCGCGTCGAGAAGGGGACCTACGTCCAGGAGGAGTCGGCCTCCTTCGACCTCTGCGCCTCCTTCCCCCCCTACCTGTCGGGCCGCTACGCGGTCGAGGCGCGGATCAAGCACGAAGGAGCCTTCGCCGGCGGCGGGCTCTTCTTCGCGATGGCCGGGCGGCGGGACAAGTCCTTCTCCCAGATGGTCCGGTTCGACGGAGCGGACGGAATCATCCACGGCAGCTTCTTCCGGGGGCGGTTCCGGGCGGACGGGCCGCGACTGAGGCTCGGGAAGGCGGTCGCCGACTGGGCGCGCCTGCGCGTCGAGGTCGACGGGACGGCCGGGACCTACGGGATCCTCCTCGACGGGGAGCGGATCGGCGGGCCCTTCCCCCTCGCCTTCCGCGCGGGGCGCGCCGGACTGCAGGCCTCGAACGGGGTCGTCCGGTTCGACGACGTCCGCCTCGAGTCGGTCGAGCCCGAGGGGCCCCGCCTGCGCTGGCCGCGCGCCGCCGCCGCGCTCGGCGAGGCGTGGCTCGTCGCCTGCCCCGACGCGGGGAGGGTCTACCGGATCGACGCGGCGGGAGAGTGCAGGGTCCTCGCGGAGGGGCTCCAGGACCCGCGCGCCGTCGCGGTACGCGGGGGATCGGTGGCCGTCGCGGAACGCGAGGCGGTGATCCTCTTCGACGGAGCGGCGGGGCCTCCTCGCCGGTTCGGCGGGGAACCGTGGAACTTCCGCGCCCTCGCCGACCTCGCCTTCCTCCCCGACGGCGCCCTCCTCGTCTCGGACTCCGGCAACCACCGCGTCGTCGCCCTCTCCCCGAACGGGGACCTCCTCGCCGCCCTCGGCGGACGGGGGGCCGGCCCCGGGCAGTTCGAGGGCCCGGGCGGGATCGACGCGACGGACGCGGGACGGATCCTCGTGGCGGACCCGGGGAACGCGCGCGCCCAGGAACTGCGCTGGGCGGAGAAGCGGCTCGAGTTCGCGCGCGCCTTCGCCCTCGGAGCGGCCGCCCGCGACGTCCTCGCCCTTCCCGACGGGTCCTGGATCGCCTCGGTCCCCGGAAAGGTGCTGCGCCTCGACGCGGAGGGGGCGCTCCTGCGCTCGTTCGAGGGAGGTCGCTTCGGGCCGATCGAGCCCCACGGGCTCGCGCGGGGGAAGGACGCCGTCGTCGCCGTCGACCGGATCGGAGACCGCCTCCTCCTCGTCGACCCGGAGCCGGGCTCCGAGGCACCGGTCGTCTCCTACGCGGAGGCGGGCGCGGTGCGGATCGAGTGGAGGACCCACCTCCCGGTGCCGACCGATCTCCGCTACGAGCGGCTCGGGCGCGAAGGGCTCGCTCCGGCGGGCCACTACGCGGGGGAGGGCTCGACCGCGGCGCCGACGACGACCCACGCGGTGCGACTGACCGGGCTCGAGCCGCTCGCCCCCCATCGCGCGTGGGTCCGCGCCCCCCTCCCGACCGTCCCCCCTTCGGGAGAGGAGTCCGCCGTCGACTTCGTCGCCCCGCCCGCGGCGGGCGCCACGATGTTCGCCCGCCTGCCGGTCCTCGTCCTCTTCCTCCCGAACGTCGTCGAGACGGCAAGGGGCGCCGACGCGCTCCCGAGCCCGCCGCCGCTCCCACCCGAGGCGGTGGAGGCGGTGCGCCGCGAGATCCAGGACGGCGTCCTCTTCTACTGGCGAAACACCGGCCTGCGACTCCTCCTCGACGTCGACTTCCTCGTCGTCGAGGACTTCCTCCCCCCCGGCGCGCTCGCCGAGAATCGCCAGCCGAACGGGACCCCCTCGGCGACCGAGATCGCCCGGCTGTGCGCGCGGGCGGGGAGGGATCCCTCGAAGTACTCCGGGCTGTGCGTGATCCAGGGATGGCGCGCGTGGGAGGCCGCCTCGAGGGAGTACCGGCTCCTCGGCGCCGCGAGCGGACTCACCGCGCCCCTCGCCGGGGGCGGGCTGGCCCTCTCGTGGTGGTTCGCGCCGCCAGCCCGCGGGGGAAACGCCTGGCTCTTCGTCCACGAGTTCCACCACCAGATCGCGTCCCTCTCCGACGCGGCCGGGACCGCCGACTACCCCTCGAACCACTTCTCCCCCACGACGGACTCCGCGGGGAGGTTTGGCGAGCACTACGACGGGAACGCCTGGATCCTCCGCGGCCGGCCCGCGGCGCGCTGGTTCGGGCTTCGCGGCGCGGTCGTCGCGACGAGCCCCGACCGCGACGGGGACGGCTTCCCCGACGAGGACCCGCGGCTGCCGCTCGACGAGAAGCGCTTCGGCGGGGACCCGACGAAGCCGGACACGGACGGCGACGGCGCCAGCGACCTCGCCGAGGCGATGTTCGTCCGGGGGAGCGAGGCGGGCGGCACGGGGGAGTCGTGGGCGAGGGGCGCGCCGCGGCCCGACCCCCGGAATCCCGACGTCGACCGCGACGGGATCCCCGACGGCGCCGACCCGGACCCCCTCTACGCCCTTCCCGCGTCCATCCCCCCTTCCACCGTCGCGCTCGACGGCCGGATCGCGCCGGGGGAGTACGCGCGCGTCGCCTCGGTGGAGGACGAGGACCTCCGCGCGGTCGCCCACGCCGCCTACGACGCGGGGGCGCTCCGGCTCGCGTTCGAGACGGACCGCCCCGCGCGGGTCGAGGTGCGGCTCGACGCGAAGGACGACGGCTGGTACGTCGGCCGCGACAACTGGATCGTCGAGGTCGATCCCGCCGCGGCGGGCGCCCCGGTCTCCGTCGCGGTCCTCGACGCCGCGGAGCCCGGCCGCTGGCCCTTCGAGGACCGCGACCTCGTCCGCAGCGAGCTGATCGCGCGCGCCGTCTCGCGGACGGAGGCGGGAGGTCTCGTCCTCGAGCTCGCCCTCCCGCGCAACGCCGCCGGCGGGCTCCTCCCCGACCCGGGCCGGAGGATCGGGATCCGGTTCCTCTTCTCGACGCCGCAGACCGAGGCGGAGGGGCGCGGCCGGATCACCCCCTTCGAGCCGCACCGGCTCGTCAGCCTCCCGCTCGGGCCGGGGCCCGGGGCGCCGCGGTGAAGCCGCGCGAACCCGCTGCGGGCTTCGCCTCGGTCGTCCGCGCCCTCGAGGGGCTCCACGGGACGCCGGAGCCCCCGGCGGTCGACGAGCCCTTCGAGATGCTCCTCTGGGAGCGGGTCGCCTACCTCGTCCCCGACGAGCGGCGGGCGGCGGCGTTCGCCGCCCTGAAGGAGAGGGTCGGCGCGAGCCCCGAGGCGATCCTCGCGGCCCCGCGGAAGACCCTCGTCGAGATCGCCCGGCTCGGCGGGATGCACCCCGAGATGCGGGCGGAGGACCTCCGCGAGATCGCCCGGGAGGTGAAGGAGCGCTTCCGCGGCGACCTCCGCTCCGTCCTCCGCCTCCCCCTCCCGGACGCGAAGCGGGCCCTGATGCGGTTCCCGGGGATCGGAGAGCCGGGCGCCGAGAAGATCCTCCTCTTCGCGGGGGCCTACCCCCTCCTCCCCCTCGAGTCGAACGGCCTTCGGACGCTCCTGCGTCTCGGCTACGGGATCGACCAGAGGAACTATGCGGCCTCCTACCGCTCGGCGCAGGCGGCGCTCGAGGAGGAGTTGCCCCGCGACCTCCCCTGGCTCGTCCGCGCGCACCAGCTCCTGCGGCGTCA
>CBRGOK010000024.1:0-14495 GCA_967798035.1 uncultured bacterium | reverse complement strand
TGGCGGCTCGGCGGTCCCCGGAGCCGATCCGCCGCAGGCATTCGGTGATCGGGGGGTTCGCGGTCGGTCCGTCGCCGGCGACCATGGGGCGGAAGGATACTAGGCTTGCCAGCGTGATCCCCACCCTCGGCGGGCCCCCGCGTCTCCGGCCTCGGCCCCCGGGCGTCCGAGGTCCCGCATCCGGGTCCCGAGCGTGAGACTGACGGTCCGTCTCGTCGGCTGGATCGTCCTCGGGATCCTCGCCCTCCTCGTCGGGGACGCTTTCCTCTTCGTGCGCCGCGAGAGGGAAGTCCTCCGCGAGGACATGAAGGCCCAGGCGCGCCAGCTCGGTCGATCCCTGGCCACCCCCGTCGCCGACGCGTGGCGGGCCGGCGGGGAGGCGGCCGCCGACCGCCTCGTCGGGGAGTCGAACCGACCCGACAACGCGGTGCGGATCCGTCTGGTGCGCCTGGACGGGGGGGCCGCGCCCCCTCCTTCCCCGGAGCTCCCCGCCGCGCAGATCCCGCCCCTCGCGGGCGCCACGGACGTCTCCGTCGAGGCGGAGGACGCGGAGGGAGAGAGGCACCTCTACACGTACGTCCCCCTCTCCCTCGGCGGAGGGGCGCAGGCGGCCCTCGAGCTGCGCGAGGATTTCACCCGAGAGGAACGCCTGCTGCGCGCCACCCGCGACCGCGTCCTCTGGGTCGCGGGCGCATTCCTCGTCGTGGGCGCGCTCGGCGTCTGGGTCTCCGGCGTCCACCTCCTCGGCCGGCCGCTCCAGCGGCTCATCGAGAAGACGAGGCGGATGCGCGACGGGGACCTCTCCCAGCCCGTCCGCCTCCTCGGTCGGCACGAGCTCTCCGACCTCGCCCGGGGCCTCAACGAGGCGTGCGAGCGCCTCTCGGAGGCGGAGCGGACGGTCCGCGGGGAATCGGAGCGGCGGGTCGCCGCGGTCGAGGAGCTCCGCCACGCCGACCGGCTGAAGACGGTCGGGCAGCTCGCGGCGGGAGTGGCCCACGAGCTCGGGACCCCCCTGAACGTCGTCTCCGGAAGGGCGCGGCTGATCGGCTCCGGGCGCCTGGCGATCGAGGAGGAGCGGAGGAGCGCCCAGGTGATCGAGGAGCAGACCGCGCGGATGACCTCGATCATCCGGGGCCTGCTCGACTTCGCGCGCCGGGGGGCGGCCCACCGGAAGCGGACCGACCTCCAGGCGCTCGTCCAGCGCACGGTCGGATTCCTCTCCACCCTCGGGCATCCCGGCCGGCTCCTCCTCCTCCCCCCGCCCGGCGGCGGACCGATCGACGCCGACGTCGACCCCTCCCAGATCGAGCAGGTCCTGACGAACCTGTGCCTGAACGCCCTCGAGGCGATGCCTCGCGGCGGGACGGCGGAGGTCGAGATCCGGAAGGTCCGCGCCGTCCCTCCCCCCCCCTCGGGTCGGGGCGAGGGGGACTTCGTCCGCCTCGCGGTGCGCGACGAGGGGGTCGGGATCCCGGAGGAGGACCTCCCGCAGGTCTTCGACCCCTTCTTCACCACCAAGGAGGTGGGCCAGGGGACCGGCCTCGGCCTCTCGATCGCCCACGGGATCGTCCAGGACCACGGCGGCTGGATCGAGGTCCGCAGCGAGGTGGGGAAGGGGACCCGCTTCGAGGTGTTCCTCCCGGAGGCGGCGCCGTGAGCCCCGGGAGGGTCCTCCTCGTCGAGGACGATGCGGCGATGCGGGACCTCCTCGCGGAGGACCTGCGCCGGCGCGGCCTCGAGGTCCGCGCCTGCGCCTCCGCCGAGGAGGCGTTCCGGTGGCTCCAGGCGGAGGAATGGGACGTCGTCCTGACGGACCTCCGCATGCCGGGGATGACCGGGATCGCGCTCTGCGAGCGGGTCCGCTCCAACCGCCCGGAGGTCCCTGTCGTGGTGCTCACGGCCTTCGGGAGCCTCGAGACCGCCGTCGCCGCGATCCGGGCCGGGGCGTTCGACTTCGTGAGCAAGCCGGTGGAGATGGAGGTCCTCGCCATCGCCATCGAGCGCGCCCTGCGCCACCGCGCGCTCCAGCGCGAGGTGCGCGTCCTCGGCGAGGCGGTCCGGCGGACGGAGCGGTTCGAGGAGCTCCTCGGCCGCAGTCCGCCGATGGTTGATCTCTTCTCCGTCCTCGAGCGGGTCGCCGACTCGGACGCCTCCGTCCTCCTCGTCGGGGAGAGCGGGACGGGGAAGGAGAAGGTGGCCCGGGCGATCCACGGGCGGAGCCGGCGCTCGAAGGGGCCGTTCGCCGCCGTGAACTGCGCGGCGCTCCCCGACGCGCTCCTCGAGAGCGAGCTCTTCGGCCACGTGCGGGGGGCGTTCACGGACGCGCGGCAGGACCGGCGGGGGATCTTCTTCCAGGCCGACGGCGGGACCCTCTTCCTCGACGAGATCGGGGACTGCTCCCCGGCCCTCCAGGGAAAGCTCCTGCGCGCGCTCGAGGAGCGCCGGGTCCGCCCGCTCGGCGCGGACCGGGAGATCCCGTTCGACGTCCGGCTCGTGGCGGCGAGCCTCCGAGACCTCGACGCGGCCGTCGAGGAGGGGCGCTTCCGCGACGACCTCTACTTCCGCGTCAACGTCGTCCGCATCCAGATCCCGCCGCTGCGCGAGCGGGGCTCCGACGTCCTCCTCCTCGCCCAGCACTTCCTCGAGGAGATCGCCGTGAAGTCCGGCAAGACCCCGCCGCGGCTCTCGGACCCCGCGGCCCGGATGATGCTCGAGTACGCCTGGCCCGGGAACGTGCGGGAGCTCCGCAACGCGATGGAGCGGGCCTGCGCGCTCGCCCGAGGGGAGACCCTCACCCCCGAGGACCTCCCGGAGAAGATCCGCGCCTACCGCGCCGACCGGATGGTCGTCGGGAGCGACGACCCCTCCGAGTTCGTGCCGATGGAGGACCTGGAGCGGCGGTACATCGGGAACGTCCTCAAGGCGGTGGGCGGGAACAAGACGCTGGCCGCCCGGATCCTCGGGTTCGACCGGAAGACCCTCTACCGCAAGCTCCAGCGCTACGGCCTCGGCCCCGGCGCGTAGCGGAAATGGCCCGCCCGGTTCGCACCGGGCGGGCCCCACGGAACACGGGAGCGGCCGGACCGTTCGCTATGCCTTCGGGTGGCTGAACGCCATCCAGGCGAGCTGGACCGTCGGGGTGCCGGCCGGCTTCCCGGCGAGGATCGCGATGTAGCAGTGGTCGCCACGGAGGTTCTCCTCCTTCGAGACGATCGTCTTCGCCCCCGCCTTGACCTCGATCAGCGGATGGCCGGGATCCGTGGTCTCCGAGGCGCGCGCCCACGGGGCGATCGACTTCGATCCCCCGATCGGCTTGCCGGCGAGGAGGACCTCGACGGGGCCCGTCTCCGGGCTCGCGTTCTCGACGAAGACGTGGGCCCGGCCCTTCTCCCACGTCGGCTGGAGGGTCTCGACCTTCCGGTTCGCCCCCTCGCCGAGCAGCGCCACGGCGTAGTCCTGGTTCGCGCGCAGATCGAGCGGCGCCGTCAGGAGGCTCTTCTCCCCCGACCGGAACTCGACCTTGCACGCGCCCGGGGCGAGATGCTCTCCCTTCGAGGTCTCCCCGAAGGCGAGGGTCTTCACCTCCTCGGCTCCGTTCACGCGCACGGTGACCGACGGGGAGTCGGGAGCCAGGTTGACGAACTTCACGGCGGCGTCCGTCTGGACCTTCCGGGGCTTCGGCGGCACGCGGGTCGGTCCGGCGGGGCGACCGAGGGCGGCCGGGACGAGCAGGAGGAAGGGGAAGAGGTTCATGACAGGTCTTCTTCCGGGCTCCGGCGACCGCGCCCGCCGCGGCCGGGCCGGTTGGCCCGCGGGGAGGATCGCAAGCCTCGTGCCTCCCACTCCCCGGGCTACGGGCCTCCGCCACCGGCGCAGAACGCCCCGGTGGGGCAGGACGCCACGGTTCCCGCGACGCGCCCCCCGCCTCCTCCCGGCCGCGACGCCTCCTGGACGTCGGCACATTCCTTGAGCCCTGGCCAGCGCCTGTTCCCCGCCGACGCGGAGGCCCCCAGATAAGGAAAGTGCCCATGGCGAGCTCCCTCCCCTCCACCTCCGGACTCGAAGCCTTCTCCCCCAAATCCCCGCCCACGGCGCTCGGCGGACCTCCTCTCCTCGAGATCCCGGAGCTCCGCGAGCGGCGTAGTCGTCCGAACGAAGGGACCCACGTCGGCCGCGTCGTCGTCGCGGAAGACGACCTCGAGATGCGCGCTTTCCTCGCCCTGCTCCTCCGCGCCGAGGGGTTCGACGTGATCGAGTGCTCGGACGGCGAGGCGCTCCTCCGGATCCTGGGAGAGCGGGGGGCTCCGGCCCCCTGGATCATCGATCTCGTCGTCGCCGACAACCGGATGCCGCGGCTCAACGGCCTTGAGGCGCTCGAGCTCGAGGGCGCTCTCCAGGGGGTCCGTCTCGGCGAGGTCCCGCCATTCCTCCTCATCACCGCCTTCGGGGACGGGCGGACCGTCGAGAAGGCCTTCGAGCTCGGGGCGGCGGGCGTCCTCCTCAAGCCATTCGATCCGGACCTGTTCGTCCTCAAGGCGATCGAGCTCGTCCTCCAGAGCCGGGGGCGGGCCTCCCGTTCCACCGGGGAGGATCCCCCGACCGTCGAGGCCGATCCGCGGTGAACCCCCCCGGCCCGCCTGCGACGGCGGCCTAATCGGTCGATCGGCCGAACGCGTAGCGGTCGTGGACGGCCGGATCGAACGGCGCCGGCCGCGGCTCGACCGCGAAGCCGCGGTGCTTCGCGCGGCAGCGGTAGCAGACGACGACCTCGGGGAGCGCGAGGTAGAGGAGGGCGTCGAGCGCGGCGGCCCCGAGGAGCGGGACGTAGATCGCCCAGAAGGGAAGCCTCGACGCGACGGCGACGAAGACGAGAAGCGCCGCGGCCCCGACGATCGCGAGCCCGACCTTCCTCGGGAAGTCCTTCTGGCGGTAGAGGTCTGGACAGTTGCAGGCGAGGCAGGAGGCGACGCCGCCGGTCGCTCCCGGGGGGGCGCGGAGCTCGACGCGCGTTCGGCAGGAGGGGCACGCCGTGGAAGGGGCCTGCGCGTGGATCGGCCGCCGGCACTTCGGACAGGGGACCTCGACGCGCGCGGTCAAAGGGGGATCCCGTAGGAGCCCCAGAGGGCGAGCCCGACCGCCTCCCCGATCAAGACGAGGACGGTCGAGGCGTAGAGGATCCCCGTCGCCGATCGCGTGTTCCGGTGGCGGAGGCATCCCGCGACGAGCCCGGCGAACGCGAGGGGAGCGAGGAGGCCGACGAGTCCCCGCGTCCCGAGGTGGAAGAGGCCCATCGGGCGGAAGAGGGACGTGCGCGCCAGCTCGGAACCGCAGACCGCGAGGAGGGCGCCGGCGGCGGCGAGCTTCCCTCCCAGCGCTCCGACGGTGGCGAGGTTCGCCCGACGCAGGATGGCGACGTCGAGGTTCGGGACGACGAGGTACCAGTGCCCGAGGACCATCGCGACGGCGATCGTCCCGACGAGCAGGGCCGAGCCGACGGAGGAGGCGAGACCGAGCGCGCCGACGGAGGCACCCGCCTCGAGGACGCTGGGCGCCAGAGCGGCGAGGGAGCCCAGGGTGGCGAGGCCGAGGACGATCGACCTCCGCGCGGTGGTGAGCGGCCTCAAGAGGTAGAGGAACCCCGCCACGGCGAGAAGGGCGCCGGCGGTGACGATGGCTCCTGCGGCTCCGGGGAGGAACGCGCCCACCGCCGTCGCCGCCGCCGCGAAGCCCCCGAGGAGCCGGAAGAAGAAGGGTCCGAGCGGCGCCGCGCGCACGAGGAGGAGCGACGCGAAGAGGCCGAAGCCGAGCTCGAGGAGGAAGAGGGATCCGAGGCGCGCCCAGTCCAAGGGAGGGAAGGGGAGGGGCCGCGATTATCGCGGGGCGCGAGGTCATGCCGGAGGGGGTTCGCGCTACGATCCGCCGCGTGAAGGACGCCGTCGTCCTCGTGACCGGCGCGGGGCGCGGGATCGGCCGCGCGATCGCCCTCGCCTTCGCGGCCCGGGGCGCCCGGATCCTCCTCTGCGCACGGACCGCGAGCGAGATCCGGGACGCGGCCGCCCGCTGCTCCGAGGCGGGGGGCTCCGGCCTCGCCCTCCGCCTCGACGTCCGGGAGGAGGCCGAGATCGAGGCGCTGGCGAAGACGGTCGGGCGCGAGTTCGGCCGCCTCGACGTCCTCGTCAACAACGCCGGGATCTACACGTCGGCGCCGGTCGCCGAGACGACGAGCGCGGCCTGGCGCGAGACGCTCGAGACGAACCTCACCGGCCCTTTCCTCCTCACCCGCACCCTCCTCCCGCTCCTGCGGCGCAGCGCGAAGGGACACCTCTTCATGATCGGGTCGATCGCCTCGCGACAGGCCTTCGCCGAGTGCGGGGCCTACTGCGCCTCGAAGTTCGGCCTTCTCGGGCTGACGGAGGTCCTGCGCGAGGAACTCCGGGGCGACCGCATCCGCGTCACCTCCGTCCTCCCGGGCGCGACGGACACCGCCGCCTGGGACGGGAAGGGCTCGGACGCGGAGCGTCCGAGGATGGTCCGAGCGGAGGAGGTCGCGGAGGCGGTCGTCGCCGCCTACGCGCTCCCCTCCTCCTCCTCCGTCGACGAGATCACGATCACCCCCGCCGCGGGCCCGATCTAGTCTTCCCGCGCCCGCGGGTCCGGCCGTCCGGCCGGCCCGTAGTAGTCGACGAGGTTCTCGTCCGACTCGAGGAGCCGCACCCGGTAGAGTTGCGACCCTTCCAGCGCGGGCTCGACGAGGTCCCAGATCTTGATCGCGAGGTTCTCGGCCGTCGGGATGACGCCCCGCAGGCACTCGACGTCGCGGTTCAGGTCCCGGTGGTCGAGGAGGGAGACGACGCGCTCCTCCAGGATCTCCTTGAGGACCTTGAGGTCGAGCACCATCCCGGTGCGCGGCGGGACCCCGCCGCGGACGGTCACCTCGAGGACGTAGTTGTGGCCGTGCGGTCGCTCGCAGACGCCGAAGGCCCGCCGGTTCTCCTCGGGGGAGAGGGAGGGGTTGTGGAGCCGGTGGGCGGCGCAGAACTTCACGCGCCGCGAGATGTAGAGGATCGGAGGGGTCTCCACGGGGCGGCCTCGCCGCGCGCAATCCCGGACGGCGCCCCGGCGAGGAAGGCTCTTATCCGACGCCCCTTCCCCCCGGTCAAGGCGGGGACCCTCCCGTGAGCCGCGCAGCGAGCCCGGCCCTCCGGATCGTCCTCCCCCTCGCCGTCGCCCTCGCCGCGGTCCTCCCGTTCGCGTCCTCCCTCGCGAACGGATGGGTGAACTGGGACGACGAGAGGAACTTCCTCCAGAACCCCTCCTACCGCGGGTTCTCGCCCGACCACCTCCGATGGATGTTCACGACCTTCCACATGGGGCACTACCAGCCTCTCGCGTGGGCGACGCTTGGGCTCGACCACGTCCTCTGGGGGATGGACCCGGCCGGGTACCACGCGACGAACCTCCTCCTCCACGCGGCGAACGCGGCGCTCGCTTCCGCCCTCCTCCTCGCGCTCCTGCGCCGGGCGATCCCGGGGGACCGCCTTCCGCGCGAGGGGGCCCTGCGCCTCGCGGCGGCGGCCGGGGCCCTCCTCTTCGCGGTCCATCCCCTGCGCGTCGAGTCGGTCGCCTGGATCACCGAGCGGCGCGACCTCCTCTCGGCCTTCTTCGCGCTCCTCGCCCTCCTCGCCTACCTCCGGATGCAGGAGGAGCCCGCGGCCCGATGGCGCATCCTCTCCCTCCTCGCCTACGCCCTCTCCCTCCTCTCGAAGGCCTGGGGAGTGACGCTCCCGGCCGTCCTCCTCGTCCTCGACGTCTGGCCGCTGCGCCGCTTCGCGGGGAAGGAGCCGCCGCGGCGCGTTCTCCAGGAGAAGGCCCCCTACCTCCTCCTCGCCCTCGCCTGCGCCGCGCTCGCCCCCCTCGCGCAGAAGGAGGCCGAGGCGATGCGCCCGCTCGCGAGCCACACGCTGCTCGACCGCACGATGCAGGCCGCCTACGGCCTCGTCTTCTACGTCCGGAAGACCGTGCTCCCCCTCGGCCTCTCCCCCCTCTACGAGCTCCCCGATCCGCTCGACCCGAGGGAGCCCCGCTTCGTCGCGAGCGCCCTCCTCCTCGTCGCGGCCGCCTTCGTCCTGATCCGCCGGCGGCGCCGCTCCCCCGCTCCCCTCGTCGCGGCGACGTGCTTCGCGATCGCGGTCTCCCCGGTCCTCGGCTTCCTGCAGAGCGGCCCGCAGCT
The DNA here is from genome assembly GCA_967798035.1 of uncultured bacterium. Taxonomy (GTDB): domain Bacteria; phylum Planctomycetota; class UBA1135; order UBA1135; family JAKEFM01; genus JAKEFM01. The sequence goes on along the minus strand of CBRGOK010000024.1, from coordinate 6,265 downwards.
CGTCGCCGACCGGTACTCCTACCTCTCCTGCCTCCCCTTCGCCGCCCTCGCCGCGGCGGGGCTGCTCCTCCTCGGTCGGCGCGCCCCCCTCGCGTCGGTCGCCGCCGGCAGCCTCTCCCTCCTCGTCCTCGGCTTCCTCGCCGCGCGCCAGACGCGGATCTGGAAGGACTCCGTCTCCCTCTGGGAGCACGCGACCTCCGTCGAGCCGACGAGCCCGATCGCGCAGGCGAACCTCGGCACCTCCTACGACGAGGCGGGCCGGCTCGTGGATGCGGTGGGCCGCTACCGGGCCGCCCTCGAGCTGCGCCCGGGCGACCTGAAGACGCGTCACAGCCTCGCCCTCGCCCACGCGAAGCGGGGGGAGTTCGAGGAGGCGATCGGGGAGTGGAAGCGCCTCCTCGAGCTCCAGCCGCGCCACGCGGAGGCGCTCTACAGCCTCGGGCTCGCCTCCTTCCGGCTCGGCCGCTCCGAGGACGCGGTGGGGTTCTACCGCCGGGCGACGGAGGTCGATCCCGCCTACTCGACGGCGCGCTGCGCCCTCGCGGAGGCCTACTCGAGGCAGTCGCGGACCGCGGAGGCGATCGCCGAGTGGGAGAAGGTCCTCGCGACCGATCCGGGCCACGCGGGGGCGCGCAACGGGCTCGGTCTCGCCCACCTCGCCGCGGGCCGGCTCCCGCAGGCGGAGGAGCAGTTCCGGGCGGCGCTCCGGGCGAAGCCCGACGACGCCGACTCCTGGAACAACCTCGGGGCGGTCCTCTCGCGCTCGAACCGGGAGGCCGAGGCGCTCGAGTGCTTCCGCCGCGCCCTCGCGGCGAACCCCTCCCACCCCCTCGCCCGCGAGAACCTCCGCCGGCGGGGCGAGGCGCGGTGAGCCCGGGGCGTTTGCCCCTTCCCGCCGCGCGTGGGAAGATAGAAAGGCTCTTGAACGCCCGTTCGAAGAACTCCGCGTGAAGGTCGCCCGCCTCTGGATCGAGGAGGGGTGCATCTCCTGCAACCTCTGCGAGGACCTCGCGCCGGAGGTCTTCGCCGTGCCGGCCGGGGAGACGAGCCGCGTGAAGCCGGGCGCCGAGAAGTTCTTCGAGAACCTCTTCGCCCGGATCAAGGAGGCGGCCGACTCCTGCCCGGTCGAGGTGATCAAGACCGAGACCTCCTCCTGACGGCGCGCGTCGTTGCAACGCCGCGGGCGCGTCGATAGAACGCGGCGGCGATCCTCCCCGGATGGAGCCCGGCCCGACTGTCTTGTCGTCCGCCGCCCCTCGCGCCCTCGCCCCGCTCCGCCGCGGCGAGCCGCTCAAGGTCGCCTCGCGCGACGCCTACGGCAAGGCGCTCGCCCGCCTGGGTGAGTCGATGCCGCAGATCGTCGTCTTCGACGCCGACCTCTCCGGCTCCACGAAGACGTCGGTCTTCGCGAAGCGCTTCCCCGACCGGTTCTTCAACATGGGGGTGGCCGAGGCGAACATGATCGGCCACGCGGCGGGGGCGGCGCTGATGGGGAAGGTCCCCTTCGCCTCCTCCTTCTCCATGTTCGCGACGGGGAAGGCGTGGGAGCAGGTGCGCCAGGCGGTCGCCGTCCCCTCCCTCAACGTCAAGATCGTCGCGAGCCACGCGGGCCTCACCGTCGGGGAGGACGGCGCCTCCCACCAGATGCTCGAGGACCTGGCCCTGATGCGCGTCCTGCCGGGGATGACCGTCGTCGTCCCCGCCGACGGCGTCGCGACCGAGAAGGCGATCGAGGCGGTCGCCCGCCGCGTCGGTCCCTGCTACGTCCGGACTTCCCGCGCCTCGACCCCGGTCCTCTACGACGAGGGCCTCCCCTTCGAGATCGGCCGCGCCCTGACCCTCCGCGACGGGGCCGACCTCACGATCGCCGCCTGCGGCGTCGAGGTCATCCACGCCCTCCGCGCGGCCGAGACCCTCTCCGCCGAGGGGATCGAGGCGCGCGTCCTCGACCTCCACACCCTCAAGCCGATCGACGAGGCGGCGATCGTCGCCGCCGCCGAGGAGACGGGGGCGATCCTCACCGTCGAGGAGCACCAGATCCTCGGGGGCTTCGGCAGCGCCATCGCCGAGGTCGTCGTCCGCACGAAGCCGGTCCCGATGCGGCTCCTCGGCGTCGACGGGCGCTTCGGCCAGTCGGGGAAGGCGGAGGAGCTCCTCGAGGCCTACGGCCTCACCGCGCCCCACATCGTCTCGGCCGCCCGGGATCTCCTCCGCCGGAAGCGCGCGTGATCGCCCCTTCCCTCACCCCCGAGCAGGAGCGCCTCCGGACCGATCTCCTCAAACCCGATCGCCGCCTCGCCCGGCCCCCCCTCGACGCCGAGCGCCTCCGGCGCGTCCGCCGTGCCGCGCACCAGATCCGGCTCGACGCGATCGAGATGACGCACGCGGCGACCTGCGGCCATCCGGGCGGCCCGCTCGGGATGGCCGAGTTCATGGCCACCCTCTTCCTCGAGCACCTCGTCCTCGACCCGAAGAACCCGGCCTGGCCCGACCGCGACCGCTTCGTCCTCTCGAACGGCCACACCTGCGCCGGCCTCTACTCGATCCTCTCCCAGCTCGGGTACTTCCCCCGGACCCTGCTCCCGACCTTCCGGAAGCTTGGCTCCCCCCTCCAGGGCCACCCCCACCTCGGGGAGCTTCCCGGCGTCGAGATGTCGACGGGCTCCCTCGGCAACGGCGTCTCCGTCGCGGCCGGGATGGCGCTCCAGGCGAAGGCGAGCGGAATGCCCGTCCGCATCTACGCCTCGACGAGCGACGGGGAGAACCAGGAGGGGCAGCCCTGGGAGCAGGCGACCTCCTCCGTCCACTACGAGCTCGACAACTTCTGCCTCCTCCTCGACTGGAACAACGTCCAGATCGACGGCCACGTCGAGGACGTGATGTCGGTCGGCGACCTCCCCGCGAAGTGGGCGGCCTTCGGTTGGTTCGTCCAGAAGGTCGACGGCCACGACCTCGCCGCCGTCCACGCCGCCCTCTCCCGCGCGAAGGAGGAGAAGGGGCGCCCCTCGATGATCGTCTGCAAGACGATCCTCGGCCGCGGGGTCTCCTACATGGAGAACAACCCGAAGTTCCACGGCACCGCGCCGAACGACGAGGAGTACGCGAAGGCGCTCCGCGAGCTCGGCCCGCTGCCGGCCTAGGGCACGACGAAGACGTCGAGCCTCGCCGACATCGCGCCGGGCAGAGCGCTGGGTCCGGGATCCGCGACGTACCACTGGAAGCGGGCGGTCCCTCCGACCAGGCTCGCGTCCGTCGGCACGGGGACGGGGAAGACCGCGATCCCGGACAGGTTCGTGGGCAGGGCGAACGCGAACGCGGGCAAGACGAGGAGCGTGCATCCCGGCAGGCCGAGGGGACCCAACCCGAGCGCGAGCGGCGAGGTCCCGACGAGGAGGAGCGTGTTCGCGCTTCCGAGCGCCCTCGACAGCGTCAGGGCGAACTCCGGGTTCCCGGGGGAGGGACTCCCCCCCATCGTCTGGAGGAGAGGCGTGGCTCCGCCCGTGCCCGGACATCCCGCTCCCGCGACACTCGATCCGCCAGGGATTCCGACCAGCGAGATCACCGTCGCTCGCCCCGCGTCCACCAGCCCCGCGGGATCCGCCCCGGGGCTGCCCATGGCGAGGTCGGCGAAGCCGTCGGCGTTCACGTCCCCGGGGCCTGCGACCGAGAGTCCGAGCCGGTCTCCCGCTCCGGTCCCCGCGAAAGTCCTGAGCACGCTCCCGCTCGCACCGGAGAAGAGCACCGCGCGACCCGCGTCGACCGATCCGCCCGGATCGGAGTCGGGAGCGCCGGCGAGCAGGTCGGGGACCGCGTCCCCGTCCGCATCCCCCGTCCCCGCGACGGACCACCCGAGGTGCTCGCCGGAGGTTGGGTCGCTCGCCGTCAGAATCAGGTTGCCCGTCGCGCCGGAGAAGACGAGCGCCACTCCCTGTGCGAGTCCCCCTCCCACAGGGTCCTCGTTCGCGGCACCCACGAGGAGATCGGGGACCCCGTCCCCGTCCAGGTCCCCCGGACCAGCGACGGATTTGCCGCGCCATCCCCCCGTCTGCACTCCGTTGAACGTGAACAGGATCGCCCCGTTCGCCCCGGAGACCGCTACCGCCCGGCCCCCGTCGCCGCCCATGGGAGCGTCGAAGGTCGGATCGCCGATGAGTACGTCCGCCATGCCGTCGCCGTCGATGTCCTTGACCCCGGCCACGGAGTTGCTCGGCTCACCGGCTTGCCCATCCAGCGCGAAGAAGTCGAAGAGGGTGGACCCGTTCGCGCCCGAATGGATCCTCGCAAACCCGCAACAGAAGAGCGGGGTATGGAACGACGAGATCACGTCGGCGAGACCGTCGCCATTCGTGTCGCCCGCGCCCGCCACCGCCCTCCCGAGAGGTTGGACGGCCATGGCCGCGAAGAGGAGGCCCCCGGTCAGTCCGGAGAAGACCCGCACCCTCGGCTGGGCAATCCCTCCGGCGCTACCAAACCCGGGTGAGCCGACGACGACGTCGGAGTGGCCGTCCGCGTCGACGTCCCCGGCGCCCGCCGAGGCTAAACCGAATCCGTCCGTCGGAGTCCCGCCGGAGAAGGTGAACAGCGTCGTGCCGGTCGCTCCCGAGTAGACGCGCACCTGGCCAGAGGCTGCGGTAGTTGCGAAAGGCGCCGGATACGCCGAGACCACGAGGTCGGGGAGGCCGTCGGCGTCGACGTCCCCACCTGCCGACACCACCTTCGCTTGTCCGGCGCCCGCCGCGGGCCCATCGAAGGTCCAGAGGACGTACCCCTGGCCGTGGGCGAGCCCAGACGCCAGGAACATGACGAGAGGGACGGGACTGGCCGTCCACCACCGCAGGCGCGTGTGCCGCTCGATCGTCACGAGCAAGGACCCGGGGCTCCCGAGTGCGACCCGAATAGGCAATCCCATGCTAGTGGAGGGCGTGAACAGCGGTAACCGGTCCGTCCCGGACCCAGTGGGACACGGCGCGGCGCCCACCGAGGCGAAACCCCGGTCCAGAGCGGGACTACACTGGTTTCCCGCAAGCCCCTGACCCAGGTCGGGTCGGCCGGGAGGCTGGCTCGTTGAGGCCGAAAACTCTCCTTACCCTTCTCCTCGGCGGATGCGCCGGGCTGACGGTGGTGGTGCTCTCGCTCCGGGCGTCCCGACTCGACAGGTCCGTTCGAGGCACCGTCTTTCCCGAACTCGGGGAGCCCAACTCCGACCTGACCGGCCGGGCCGTTCCGGCCCCTCCCGTCCCTCCTCTCCCCCCATCGGCCGGACACCGCAGGCCTGCGGAATCCCTGACGGCCCGGGTCGCGCTGGGCGGCTTCGTCCGCAAGGTCGTGTGGGAGCCCGACCGCGACGAGCCGATCCGCGAGGCGACGGTCCGAGTGGTGCTGTCCACGTCGAACGGGACCGAGGAAGAGCTGGGGCGCTGCGTGACCGACGAGCGGGGCGCGTTCGCCTTCGAGGCCGACCTTCCTTATGGGCGTTTGCCGGCGGCGGTCCGGCTGAAGCCCGAGAAGGAGGGATGGGCCGAGGCCTGGCCCGTCTCGGGTCTGCCGCTGGCCATCGATGCCCTCCCCCATGCCAGGACCGACCTCGTCTGGCACATGACCCGCGCCAATGCAGTCGCCGATCCGGCCCGGCCTCGAGTTGACACCCCTCGGGTCACGGAGAGACTCCCCCAAGACGAACCGGGGACATTCTTCGCGCCGTCGTCCTGGTCCGCGGAGTGGCGATCCCACCGCCACAGCGTCCCGACGTCCGGGGATGCGACGGACATCCCCCGGCCGCCAGGACCTCGCTGAGGCGGCGTAGCCCCGCTAGGTCGCCGACGCAGGCCGTCGCCGACTGGACCCCAGGGATGCCCGCGATCGAGGTGGCGCGAATCCTCCGAGCGCTCCGAATCCCTCCACCGGCGCGACACTCTCTCCGGGCACGAGCCCCATCCGAGAGGAAGACGCGGGCTAGGATGGAGCCGCGCGGCCCAGGCCATGTCGAAGGCGGTCCTCGTCTCGGCACTCCTCGCGGGCGGGGCGCTCCTGCTCGCCGCGACTCTCTACCAGCCCTCGCACGCGCCTGAAGGCGTCACGCCCGCCTCCGCCACTTCGCCGGCCGTCGCTGGACCCACGGAGCAGCCTCCCGCCCCGACGGTTCCGACCCAGAGCACGCCATCACCCGCAGCCGCCTCCGACGTCCCGCTCCCCTCGAGCATGCCGGTTCGTGGGATAGCCCCCGTTCCCCACGGCCCCGTGCGGTTGTCCGGCTACGTCCGGGTGG
>CBRGOK010000023.1:0-14525 GCA_967798035.1 uncultured bacterium | reverse complement strand
CGGCCTGGGTCCTCGTGCTCGTGGTCTACCTCGGGACAGGGCTGTTCCTGCACCTCGCCTACGAGCGCTACTTCTACCTCGCCCTCGCCCTGGGCGGAGCCACGCTCCAGGCGGCGGCGGACTCCCGCCGCGAGCGGGCGCAGCCGGTCCCGGCCGGTGCGGCCGAGGTGCCCGCGTGAACGCCCCCGTCGACTACGACCTGGGGGGCGTCGTCGGGATCCGGCTCCTCGACGCCGCGCCGGCCGACGCGCGGGCGGTCGATCGCCAGCTCGGGCCGATCCGCTCGACGCTGCTGCGCGAGCCCGACCTCCTCGTGCGGTTCGTCGACCGGCTCGACCTCTCCTCCCCGGTGCGCTACCTCGGGCGCGAGGACGCGGCCTTCACGGAGGACGCCTTCCTCATCCTGAAGGGGCGGCACAAGTCGCGCGCCCGGGCGCGCATCCCCCTCGATCGGGTGGGGGAGCGGTGCGAGATCGTCTGCGAGCGGGGGCTGGCGGCCGTCCCGCTCCTCGTCTCCATCCTCAACCTCACGGCACTTGCCCGGGGGACCCTCCCCCTCCACGCGGCGGCGTTCGTCTGGAAGGGGACCGGGGTCGTGGCGACGGGATGGTCGAAGGGGGGGAAGACGGAGACCCTCCTCGCCTTCGGGGCGCGGGGCGCTCGCTACGTCGGGGACGAGTGGGTCTACCTGGCGCCGGGGGGGGAGAGGATGTTCGGGATCCCGGAGCCGGTGCGCTTGTGGAGCTGGCACCTCGACTCGCTCCCCGAGGTCCGGGCCCGGCTCGGAGCGGGCGCGCGCGCCCGACTGCGCGCCCTGTCGTGGATCCACGGCGGGGTGAGGCGGGCGACGCGGGACGGGGAGCGCCATCGCGGCGCCGTGTACCGGACCCTGAACCGGCTCGCCCCGCTGCTGCGCGATCAGCTCCACGTCGACGTCCCCCCTGCGCGGCTCTTCGCCGCCAACGGCTCGGCGAGCGCGCGCCCCGACCTCTTCCTGTTCGTCGCCTCGCACGAATCCCCCGACGTCCTCGTGCGCCCGATCGACCCGGGCGAGGTCGCGCGGCGAATGGTCTTCTCCCTCCAGGAGGAGCAGGAGCCCCTCGCGGCGGCCTACCGCCGCTTCCGCTTCGCGTTCCCCGGGAAGCGGAACGAGGTCCTCGATCGCTCCCGCGAGCTCCAGGAGCGGGCGCTCGCCGGCGCCCTCGAGGGGAAACCCGCCTTCGAGCTCCTCCATCCCTACCCGGTCTCCCTGCCGCGGCTCTTCGAGGCGGCGGCGCCGCTGTGCGAGGGGAGGTGAGGGAGCCGTGGTGACCGTGGCCCTGATCGGCGCCGACGGCGCTGGGAAGACGACGGTCGGCCGCCGCCTCGAGGAGGGGGGCGAGGTCCGGATCAAGTACCTCTACATGGGGATCAACGCGGCGGCGAGCAACCGCGCCCTCCCGACGACGCGCGCCGTGCACGCCCTGCGCCGCGCGCTCGGGGGGCGGAGCGAGCAGGGGGGGCCCCCCGATCCGACGCGCGCGCGCCCCCGCGGCCTCCTGAAGCGGGCGCTGCGCGGGATCAAGTCGGGGCTCGTCCTCGCGAATCGCCTGGGGGAGGAGTGGTTCCGCCAGGCGATCGCCTGGTACTGGCAGCGGCGCGGCTACGTCGTCCTCTTCGATCGCCACTTCCTCGCCGACTACTGGGCCCACGGCGTCGCTCCCGGCGAAGGGGCCCCGCTCTCCCGGCGTCTCCACGGGGCGGTCCTGCGCCGGCTCTACCCGCGCCCCGACCTCCTCGTCGTGCTCGACGCCCCCGCCTCCCTCCTCTTCGCCCGGAAGCCCGAGGGGTCGGTGGAGCTCCTCGAGCGGCGCCGGAGCGAGTACCTCGACCTGGCGCGATCGCTCGAGAACGTGGTCGTCCTCGACGCGATGCGACCCGTGGAGACGGTCGCGCGCGACGTCTCGGACCTGATCGCGGCCGCATGCCGGCGGCGCGGGAGAGGCCGGTGACCTCCGCGGGAGAGCGCGCGGTCCTCGTGACGGACGCCGGCCGCGGCAGCGGACTCGCCGTCATCCGCTCCCTCGGGCGCGCCGGCTGGCGCGTCGTCGCGGCGTCCGACGACCCCCGGGCGCTCGGCTTCCTCTCGCGCCACGCGCGCGAGCGCCTCGTCTACCCCGATCCGGGCGCGCGCCCCGCGGCGTTCGTCGAGTCGCTCCTCGGGGCGGCGCGCGAGCGCCGGATCGACCTGATCGTCCCGGTCACCGACGAGGCGATCCACCCCCTGGCGCACGCCCGCGATCGCTTCCGCGGGGTCTGCGCCGTCGCGATGGCCGAGCCCGAGGCGCTCGCCCTCGTCACGGACAAGGAGCGGACCCTGGAGCTCGCCCGCTCCTTGGGGGTCCCGGTGCCGGAGACGCGCGTCGTGCGCACGGCGGAGGAGGCGAGGACGGCGGCCTCCGAGCTCCGCTTCCCCCTGGTCCTCAAGCCGGCGGTGTCGCGCCTCTACCTCCCGGAGGAGGACCGGGTCGTGCGCGGATCGGTCACCTACGCCGGGGACCCCGAGGAGCTCGAGCGGCGCCTGAGCCCCCTCCTCGGGCGCCAGAAGGTCCTCCTCCAGGAGTACGTGGCGGGGGTCGGCGTCGGCGTCGAGCTCCTCGTCTTCGAGGGGCGTCCCCTCCTCGCCTTCCAGCATAGCCGCCTGGCGGAGATCCCCCTTACCGGGGGGGCGAGCGCGTGGCGCGAGAGCGTCCCGCTCGATCCGGGGCTCTACGGGCACGCGCGAGCGCTCGTCGGCGCGCTGCGGTGGACCGGCCTCGTCATGGTCGAGTTCAAGACCGGCGCGAGCGAGCGCCTCATGGAGATCAACGGGCGGATCTGGGGGTCCCTCCCCCTCGCCACGCGGTGCGGGGTCGACTTCCCCGGCGCGCTCGCGAGCCTCCTCCTCGACGGCCCGCCCCCGAAGGCCGCGACCAACGGCGCCCCGCCCTGCGAGTACCCCTCGGGGGTCCGGACCTACGACGCCGAGCTCCTCCTCACCTGGATCGCGCAGGTGCTCCTCGGGACGGCCCGCCACCCCTACCTCCCCTCGCCTCCGCGGTGGGCGGCGCTCCCGGCGTTCGGGGCCCTCCTCGGCCGGAGGCAGAGCTCCGACATCCCCTGGCGCGAGGATCCCCGGCCGGCGCTCGCGCAGCTCCTGCGGTTGCCGCGCCGGCTCGCCCGCAAGGCCCGCCGCGGGGGACGGAAGGCGTAGCGTGGCGAAGCTCCTCCATCGCGCGGCGAGGAGTCGCGGGATCGGATTCGTCGTCGGAGCCCTCGAGCGCCTCGACGCGCGGCGGGCCCAACTCCTGCGCGTCCTCACCTACCACCGGGTGGATGCGCCGGAACCCTTCCGCCTCCAGGCGGAGTACCTCGCGAGGAACCTCCCGACCGTCTCCATCCCGGACGTCCTGGCGGCGCTCGACGGGGGGCCGAGGCTCCCGCCCCGCGCCGTCCTCCTCACCTTCGACGACGCGTACCGGTCCTTCGCGACCCACGCCTGGCCCGCCCTGCGCGCGCTCGGCATCCCCGCCGCGCTCTTCGTGCCGACCGCCTATCCCGACAGCGGGCGTCCCGCCTTCTGGTGGGACCGCGTGGAGCGGGGGATCGCCCGGATGTCTCCTCGCGCCCGGGTCGAGACGCGCGTCGGGACCTTCCCGACCGGGACCCCGCAGGAGCGCCGGCGGTCCATCCGCGAGCTCAAGCTCGGGTTGAAGGGATTGCCCCACGCCTCCCTGCGGGAGGAGGTCGAACGGATCTGCGCTGCGCTCGGCGCCCCCGAGGAGCCCCACGAGGTGCTCGGATGGGACGAGCTGCGCCGACTCGCGCGCGAGGGGGTCTCCGTCGGCGCGCACACGAGGACGCATCCGATCCTCACGCGGCTCCCTCCCGAGGCGGCGGAGGAGGAGATCCGCGGATCGATCGCCGACCTCGAGCGCGAGATCGGGACCGGTCCCCGGGTCCTCGCCTATCCCGACGGGCGCTGCGACGAGGGGGTCGTCGCCGGGGCGGTCCGCTCCGGCGTCGCGCTCGCCTTCACGATGCGCAGGGGGACGAACGCCCTCGGGAGGAGCGAGCGCCTGACCCTGCGGCGGATCCACGTCGACGCCGGGGATTCCTGCGCGGTCCTGCGCGCCAGGCTCCTCTACTCCTCCGTGTTCCTCAACACCTGGCGGCCTCTCTTCGACCCGCAGTCATTAAGATGATGCTAATATGAAGGCGTGGAGCCGATGTCGAGGGATGAGCGGAATGCGCCGCCGGGGAGTCTCCTCTCGCGCCTCCTCTACCGTCCGCTCGACGCCGTGCTGACCTCCTCGCTGAGGCCTCCCGCGGGCCTCGCCGCGCGGTTCCTCGCGGTGGGGAACCCGCGCTCCTCGCACTACGACCGCGTCGGCCACCTCGCCCGCCTCGGGGCGACCCTCTTCCCGGGCCCGGCGGCCTGGGCGAGCGCCCGACTCCAGCGGCCGGAGGGCCTCCCGTTCCGCGCGGGGAGCGTCCGCCCGGTCGCGTACGGATCGGGGGCGACGGTCTTCCGGCTCGACAGGGAGGACGGGCCCTACGTCCTCAAGGTCTACCGCCGGACCTTGGGCCTGCGGGTGCCGGACCTGGTCCGGGCCGCCGCCTGGTACCGCTCGAAATACGAGCGCGTCGTCGGCTGGTACGGCGACATCGTGCTCCCGGCGCGCTACCTCGTCGTCCATGGCCCCCTCCTCGGCCGTCCGGGCGTCGGCTGCGTGCAGCGTTGCCTGCCCGGCGCGGTGCGGGACATCTTCAACGGCCGCGCGGAGGAGGAGATCCTCGCGGAGGCGGACGCGGACGAGGGCCTGCGCGAGGAGATCGAGCGGTTCGTGGACCGGACCCTCGAGGTGCACTCGCGGGAGAAGGTGCTCGTCGACGTCCTGGGGGCGATGAACCTCGTCGTCGTCGTCGAGGAGGGGAGGCCTCGGCTGCGGCTGTGCGACTACGGGACGCTCGAGCTCGACCGCCCCCTCCCCCCCCGGGTGCGGCGCCAGGCGGAGGCCGCGCTCCTGCGGCTCGAGCACCTCGCCGCGAGACTCGAGGGTGCCCTCTTCTAGGGGAGCGTGGGGCGCCGTCCTCGCCGCGGCGGCCTGCGTCGCGGGAACCGCGGTCGAGGGCCCGCCCGCCCCGACCCTCTCCCCGCGCCCCGGCGTCTGGATCTCGAAGGAGGAGATCGCCCTCCTGCCGATGGCGGGGCGGGCCTGGGAGGCCCTCCGGAGCGCCGCGGACGAGCCCCTCGGCCCGGTCCGGCTGAAGGAGAAGGACGACCGCGCCGACGTCCTCGTGATGGCCCGCGCGCTCGTCTTCGCCCGCTGCGGCGGGGATCGCTACCGCCAGGAGGTCGCCGACGCCTGCCGCGCCGCGATGGGGAGCGAGCGGGGAGGCGACTGCCTCGCCCTGGGCCGGAACCTCCCCGGATACGTCATCGCCGCCGACCTCGTCGGCCTCCCCCCGGATCTCGAGGGGGAGTTCCGGGCGTGGCTGCGCCGGATGCTCGACGAACCCCTCGAGGGGCGGACGCTCCGCGCGACGCACGAGGACCGGCCCAACAACTGGGGGACTCACGCGGGCGGCAGCCGCGCCGTCGTCGCGCGCTACCTGGGGGACGCCGGCGAGATCGCGCGGGTCGCCCAGGTCTTCAAGGGGTGGCTCGGGGATCGCCGGACCTACGCCGGCTTCCGGTTCCGCGAGTCCTGGTGGCAGGCGGATTCCTCCGCCCCGGTCGGCGTTAATCCCCGGGCGGCCGTCCGGGAGGGGCACTCGATCGACGGGGTCCTCCCCGACGACCAGCGGAGGGCGGGCCCGTTCCAGTGGCCGCCGCCGAAGGAGAACTACGTCTACGAGGCTCTGCAGGGCGCCCTGCTCCAGGCCGTCGTCCTGTCACGGGCCGGGTACGACGTCTGGGAGTGGGAGGATCGCGCGCTCCTGCGGGCCTTCCGGTGGCTCCAGGAGGAGGCCGCCTATCCCGCCGAGGGGGACGACACCTGGCAGCCCCACCTCGTCAATCGCGCCTACGGTTGCAAGCTTCCCGCGCCCGTCCCGTCCAGGCCCGGGAAGAATGTCGGATTCACGGACTGGACCCACGCCTCCTCCCCGTAGCGCGTTTGGCGGGGCCCCGGAAAGAAAGGTAGAATCCCTCACTCGGCCGGGAAACTCGGGGAAAAGTCGATGCGCCATCGCTCGCCGCCTGCCGGACTCGTGGGAGTGCTGGGATTGATCCTGGCCGCGGGTTGCCGGAGCCCCGGCCCCGACACCCCCCGCGTTCCCGCGCCCGCCGTCGCCCCCGCCACGCCGGTCGAGCTGGAGCGCTACGTCATCCAGCCCGGGGACCAGCTCGAGGTCCGGTTCTTCCACCTCCCCGACCAGAACGTCCTCCTCCCCGTCCGCCCCGACGGCTTCATCTCCCTCCCCCTCGCGAACGAGGTGCAGGCGTCCGGACGCACCTGCGAGCAGCTCCGCGAGGAGCTGGTCGAGCGCCTCCGCGCCGAGCTGGTCGACCCGGAGATCGCGGTCATCGTGCGGTCGTTCTCCGCTTACCGGATCCACGTCGGGGGCCACGTCAAGAAGGGGGGGATGTTCGATCTCGTCGGGAAGCGGACGGTCCTCCAGGCGATCTTCCAGGCGGAGGGCTTCCTGCCGACCGCGAGCCCGGCCGACGTCCTCCTGATCCGGAGGGTGTCGGAGAACACCTGCCGTGCCATCCCGGTCGACCTGACGAAGGTCCTCTCGGGCGAGGACATGAGCCAGGACCTCGCGCTCCAGCCCTACGACGCGATCTACGTGGCGTCCTCCGCGGTCGCCGACGTGAACCTGTGGATCGACCAGTACATCCGCCAGAACATCCCCTTGAACGTGGGCTGGCGCATCGAGTTCGGAGGCAAGAACTGATGGCTCCCGCCGAAGCCGGTCCGACCGCGTGGAAGGAGGCGAGGCCGCAGAGCCTGGCCGGGATCGACCTCGTCGCCTTCCTGCGGCGGCGCTGGCCCGTCCTCCTCATCGTCCCTCTCCTGGTCGGGGGCGGAGGGTCCGCCCGCATCCTGACGGAACCCCCGGTCTACACCGCCGAGGCGACGCTCTTCGCCCGCCTCGGACGCGAGTTCGTCTACCGGCCGGAGGTCGGGACGGCCGGGCCTTCGCGCGGCTACAGCGTCGCGGAGATGGTCAACTCGGAGGCGGAGCTCCTGACGACCCGCGACCTCGCCGAGCACGTGGTCCGCGAGGTCGGGGTGAAGGCGCTCTACCCCCTCCTGCTCGAGGAGCAGGCGGGAGACCCCGCCCTCGCCTTCGAGCGGGCGGTCGTGCGCTTCCGGGACTCGATCAACGTCCAGCCCGTCCTCGACTCGAGCGTGATCAAGGTCTCCTACGAGCACGGGCGGCCCGACCTCGCCGCCCGGGCGGTCAACCTCCTCGTCGACCGCTTCGTGGACAAGCACCTCGAGGTCCACTCCGAGGAGCGCTCCTCGTTCCTCGAGGACCAGCTCGAGGCGCACGCCGCCCGGCTGAAGCGCGCGGAGGATGCCCTCCTCGCCTTCAAGCGGGAGAACGACGGCGGGGACCTCCTGGAGCGGCACAAGCTCCTCCTCGGGCGGCGCTCCACGCTCGACGCCGAGTTCGACTCGACGCGGTTCCGGATCGCGGAGCTCGAGCTCGCCGTCGGGCCGCCGGACGGGCAGGACCTCCCGGCGTTCGAGGTGGAGCGGCTCCTCGAGCAGAAGCCGGTCTTCCTGGCGCGCCTCGAGGTGCTCGGGAAGGCCCTCGCCGAGAGTCCGGTCGATCCGCGCGCCGACGCGGTGGTCGAGGCGCAGCGCAAGCTGATCGAGCTCCGCCTCCAGGAGGGGGAGCTCCTGCGCAACTTCCGGGACGGGAGCCGATCGGTCCGGGCCGTCCGCCAGGAGATCGAGAGCGTCCAGCGCCTCCACGAGGACTGGAGCTCGCGGTCCGGCGCGGCGGAGCGGGAGCACCGCGGCGCCCTCCAGGCGGAGGTCGACCGGCTCTCCCGCGAGATCGTCTCCCTCCACCGCCTCGAGGCCCTCCGGGAGCTCCTTGCCCTGCGGACCCGGCGCTCCGAGATCGAGGCGCGCCGCATCGAGATCGAGAAGGAGCTCGCCGACCTGTCGGAGCGGGTGCGCGCGCTCGACGCGCGGGGGGTCGCCCAGCGCCGGCTCGAGCGCGACGTCACGCTCGCGGAGGCGTCCGTGCAGACCTACCTCTCCCAGGTGGAGGAGGCCCGGATCACGGAGGAGCTCGACCGCGAGAAGCGCATCAACGTCAAGGTCATCGATCGGGCGGTGCCGCCGATCGAGCCGAGCGGCCTCTCGACTGCCGTGAAGCTCACGCTGAGCGGCTTCGTCGGGATCCTCGCGGGGGCCGCTCTCGCCGTCTTCCTCGAAGTCGCCCGTCCCTCCTGAGCCCCCGGGGAAGGGGCCCGGAACGGGCTCTTTAAGCGAGGAAAAAGGTCGCTTGAAGAACCCGGAGGAATGGGTATTCTTAGTTCGTCCTCGAATTCAAGCGGGCGGTATTGGGAAAGAGCGCCCGCACTCCAGGCGGGCGGGCACGAGTCATGGACCGCGCGCCGGAGACATGGGTCAACGGTAGGAAGTGGGGTGCGCCAGGGGAGAGCCTGGCCGGGGAGCGCTGGCCTTCCTTCGGGGAGAGGGCGCTGGCGGCCTTCCTTCTCCTCCTCTGCACTCCCGTCCTCGCCATCGTGATGCTCGCCGTTTTCCTCAGCGACGGGAGGCCGGTCCTGTTCCGGTCCCGCCGCCTGGGACGCTGGAAGCGCCCCTTCGACATGTACAAGATCCGGACCCTGCGCCGTGGGGCGCACCTCCTGACCGGGGCCCGGCTCCTCAAGGCGACCGACGGCCTCGCGATCCGCGGAGGCCAGTTCCTGCGCGACACCCGGCTCGACGAGCTCCCCCAGCTCTGGAACATCGTGCGGGGGGAGATGGCCTTCGTCGGACCGCGCCCCGAGCGCCCGGAGGTCTACGAGCACCAGTGCCGCGGGATCGGCTCCTACGACCGGCGCTTCACCGTTCCCCCGGGACTGATCGGGATCGCCCAGCTCTTCACGCCGCATTCGACCGACAAGCGCTACCGCACCCTCTTCGAGAGCACGGCCTTCGAGCATCGCCCGCTCCGGGACCTCCGGATCGTCGCCTACACCGTGGCGGTCGTCCTGCGCAAGAGCCTCCACTTCCTCGCTCGGAACGTCTGGGTGGACATGGTCCGGAGCCGGATCCTGGGGCAATTCCCCCAGCGGCGCCGGTACCTCCGCGTGAGCCTGCCCTGGGCGGAGGCGCACGTCCTCGGCTCCGGGGTCCCCGCCGGGAGGGTGGTCGACATCAACGAAGAGGCGTTCCGGGTGGAGTTCCGGGCGCCGCTGGCCCCTGGGGAGGTCCGCATGATCCGCCTGCGCCTCGAGCTCGGCGCGGAGTCGGGGGCGCCGCGGGTGCGCACGGCGGACTGCACGGGCCGGGTGGCCCGGGTGGGGTCGAACGGGTCGGGATGCGCCCTCGTCGTGAAGTACGAGCCGAACTCGGCCCGGAGCCGGTACGTCCTCGACCAGTACTTCCTGCGCTCGAGCCTCGCCTACCCCGGCTCGAACGGGCGGCAGCGCCGGCTGATCCGGACCCGCTCCCTCCCTTCCCTTCCTCTCTCCTCCCTGCGGGACGTCTCCCGGCAGGAGACTGCCTGACCTCCCGTCGGTGGACCTCGCGCGAGCGATCGCCGTCGTCCTGTTCGCGGCCTCGGCCGCCGGAGGGCTGGCGGTCTTCGTCCTCTACCCGCTCTGGACGCTCCTCGCGGCCCTCTTCTCCCGGCCCCGGCGCTCCCGCCTCCCCGCCTCGGGGGGCTCTCCCCCCGAGCCGACGGTCAGCCTCCTGGTCGCGGCGCGCAACGCCCAGGAGCTGGTCGAGGCGAAGCTCCGGAACGCTTTCGAGCTCGACTACCCGGCCGACCGGCTCGACCTCGTCTTCGTCTCCGACGGCTCCCGGGACGGGACCGCGGCCCGCCTCCGCCCCTTCATCGGCCCGAGGGTCACGTTCGTCGAGCTCCCCGAGCACCAGGGGAAGGCGGCGGCCCTGAACGAGGGCTTCGCCCGCACGCGGGGCGAGATCGTCGTCTTCAGCGACGTCGACGCCCTCCTCGCTCCGGACGCCGTCCGGAGGCTCGTGCGGCCCTTCGCCGACCCGGCGGTGGGGGGGGTCTGCGGGCGGCGCGTGATCGGGGAGCCGGGGGAGGACCTCCGGGACGCCCAGAGCCTCTACGTCTCCCTCGACGGCGCCCTCAAGCGCGCGGAGAGCCGCCTCGGCCGGATCACGTCGAACGACGGCAAGATCCACGCGATCCGCCGGGAGGCCTTCCGCCCCATCTCCCCGGGCGCCACCGACGACCTCTTCACCTGCCTGAGCGTCGTCCGACAGGGCTACCGATTCCTCTACGAGCCGCAGGCGCGCGCCTTCGTCCGGCTCCCCTCGCGCGGCGCGGACCACGAGATCTCCCGGCGCCGCCGGATCGTCGCGCGCAGCCTGAAGGGGATCTTCCTCGCGCGGGGGGTCCTCAACCCGTTCCGGTACGGCCTCTTCGCCTTCGGCCTCTTCGTGAACAAGGTGCTGCGCCGCCTCCTCCCCGTCTTCCTGGCGACCCTCCTCGCGACGAGCGCCTTCCTCGCCCCCGCCGATCCCTGGATGCGCGCGGTCCTCGCCGGGCAGCTCGCCCTCTACGGCCTCGCGCTCCTCCACCCGATCCTGCGCCGGCGCGTCTCGGGCGTCTGCCAGTACTTCTGCGTCGGAAACGTCGGCACGCTCCTCGGCCTCGTAGACTTCCTGCGGCGCCGCGAGACGGTCCGGTGGGAGCCGCTCAAGGCGCGCTGAGGCCGACGCCATGAATAGGGATCGCGTCTCGTCCGAGGGACCCCGACGATTGAGGGTGGCCTACGTCGTCTCCCGATTCCCGAAGGTGACGGAGACCTTCGTCCTCGACGAGATCCTCGAGCTCGAGCGCCAGGGGATCGACGTCGAGGTCTTCCCCCTCCTGCGCCACCGCGACCCCGTCGAGCACCCGGGGGCCCGCGAGATCGCCTCGCGCGCCCACTACCGCCCCTTCCTCTCCGGGTCCGTCCTCGCCGCCGTCGGGCACTACCTCCTGCGCCGCCCGCGCGTCGCCCTCTCGACGTGGGGGACGGTGCTCCTCCGGACCCTCCGGAGCCCCAACTTCTTCCTCGGCGCCCTCGGGATCCTCCCGAAGACGGCCCGCTTCGCGCTGGAGATGGAGCGAGCGGGGGTGGACCACATCCACGCCCACTTCGCCAACCACCCGGCGCTGGCGGCCTTCGTGATCCACCGGCTGACGGGGATCCCCTACAGCTTCACCGCCCACGGGTCGGACCTGCACGTCGACCAGACGGCGCTCGGGCTCAAGCTCGAGCGGGCGGCCTTCGCCGTCACCGTCTGCTCCTCCAACCGCGACTTCGTGATCGAGCGGGTCGGGCCGGAGCTCGGGCGCAAGGTCGACGTCCTGCACTGCGGGGTCTACCCCCGGCTCCACGAGCCCGGGGAACGCGCCGGGAACGGGGAGCTTCGCATCCTCTGCGTCGCGGCGCTCCGCGGGGTGAAGGGGCACCGTTTCCTCGTCGAGGCCTGCCGCCTCCTCGCCGAGCGCGGGGTGGCCTTCACCTGCGAGTTCGCGGGGAACGGCCCGCTCGCCGAGGAGCTCCGGGCCCGGATCCGGCGGGCGGGGCTCGACGGGAAGGTCGTCCTCCTCGGCCCCCTCTCCCGCGGCGAGGTGATCGAGCGGATGAAGGCGGCGACCGTCGTCGTCCAGCCGAGCGCGCCCGACCGCCAGGGACGCCGGGAGGGGATCCCGGTCGCCCTGATGGAGGCGATGAGCGCGGGTCTCCCCGTCGTGACGAGCCGGCTCTCCGGGATCCCCGAGCTGGTGGAGGACGGCGTGAGCGGGATCCTCACCGAGCCCGGAGATCCCCGGGGGATCGCCGACGCACTGCAACGGCTCGCCTCCTCCCCGGAGCTGCGGGCGCGGCTCGGCAGGGGCGGTCGCGAGAAGGTGTGCGCCGAGTTCGACCTGCGCCGGAACGTCCGGGTGCTCGCGCAGAGGTTCCGGCCGCGCGGGGGCCCCGTCCCCAGCACGGTCTACGGCGTCGGCTGATTCCGGCGAGCCGGCCCGAGGGCGCGCGAGGGGCGCCTCACTTCGCCTTTCCGAGGACGAGCAGCCCCTCCTTGATGGCAAAGGCCACCGCCTGGCTCGCCGCCTCCTCGCCCGGCGCGGGGAACACGTCGTGCCCGACGAGGAACCAGCCGGGGCCGACCCCCGCCTCCTCGCGGAACTTCTCGAAGGCGTTTGTGAGGGGCTTGCGGTGGCGGTGGTCGTCGAAGCCGTGGCAGCGGGCGCACGCCTGCTGGAGGGTGACCGCGAAGAGGTTCCCCGCCCGGGTCGCGTCCCCCTTCTCGAGCGCCTGGACCAGCTCGTCGGACGCCTTCCTCGACGCCTCCGCGAACTTGACGAAGGCCTCCACCTCCTTCCCCTCGAGGAGAGGGGGGAGGTCGGGGCCCAGGGCCGCGAGCCGCGCGAGGGACTCCGAGATCCTCCGGGCGTGAGGGGCGGCCGGGGCCGCCTCCTTCCTCTCGAGGAGGAGGTAGATGGCGTCCGAGGCGGCCTGGTTCTCGAGCATGATCCCCCGGAGCGCGAGGAGGGTGCGGAGCCGCTTCGCCTGCGGCCCGTCCCCCTTCGCGGCGGCCCGCTTCTCCTCGAGGGCGGAGAGCGGGGCGCCCGTCGCGGCGGCCGCGTGCGCCGTCGCCCACGGCCCGACGAACTGGGCGAGGAACCTCTCGGAGCCCGCGCCCCCCGCGTCCCCGAGGACCTTCGCCGCCTGGACGATCCCCGAGGCGTCGGCCGCCACCGCCACCCGGAACTCCCCCTTCGGTCCCCGGGCCGGGACGATCGCCACGCGGAGGTCGGTCGACTCTCCCTCGACCTTCGCTTTCGTGCGGTAGAGCTCGATCCCGGAGGGGCCGGAGGAGGCGGAGCGGGGCTCGGGTGACCCCGGACCGGACAAGCGGCCGACCGCCCGGTCGATCGACGATCGGTCCGCGTCGGAGAGCTTCGCCTCGATCGGGGCCGTCCCCTGGGCGTCGGGGAGGAGAGCGCGGACGTCGGCCTCGCCGAGCGGCGAGGAGACGAGGAACGCCGGGAGCAACAAGGAGGAGAGGTATCTCATGGAGGGGAATCCGGGTTGGGGAGAGTACGGCGGCGCCAGAGGATCGCGAGCGCGTTCGCCGCGACGAGGGCGCCGACGAGCCACGCCCAACGTCGTCGTCGGCCCGTCTCCTCGAGGAGGACGGCGGCGCGCGCGCCGGTCGACTCCGCGCGCGCGCGGAGCGCGGCGACGTCGGAGCGGAACGGCTCGAGGTCCATCGCGTGCTGCTTCGGGAGGAGGGCGAGGCGGGCGAGGCGGTCGGCCTCGAGGCCCTCCCGCTCCTGGCGGACGATCCGGGCGCGACGCTCCGCCTCGTCGAGGGCCCTCGCGGCGGCGGCGAGGGTCGAATCGAGCCGGTCGAGGTCGTCCGCGGTCTGACGGCCCGACTCGACGGTCTCCGGGGCGTTCGTCTCGTGGCAGGTCCGGCAGGCGGTGCGGAGGAGGGCGTGGTCCGGCCTCGGGACCGCGTGGAAGGAGTGGCACTCGACGCAGCCCCGGATCGCCTTCGTCTCGAAGGCGACGCCGTGCGGGCCCCCCGCGAAGGCATCCGCCTCCGCCTCGTGGCAGGCCGCGCATGCGGCGAGCGGGACGGCGCGGAACTTCCCGGTGTGGGCCCGGCGCTCGTCGAAGGAGGAGGGGTTCCCCCCGTGGCAGCCGGTGCACCGGTTTTCGAGGGAGGCGTGGGCGCCGGAGGCGACGTCCCGCGCGGCCCCGGCGTGGCACTCCAGGCAACGCTCGACCGGGACCGAGGCCGGGGCGGATTCGGGATCCTGGGTCCCGCGGCCGGGAAACGCGCCGGCGAGACCGGCTAGGAGGATTCCCCCCCCCCATATCGGGCCCCCCCTCATCGTGGCTCGGTCGCCGGTCCGGCCGCGCGCTCCGGGAATCCGCGGTCGTCGAAGACGAAGCTCCGCCCGAAGGCCTGGACGGTCCGGTTGGAGAGGTAGCCGAGGACCCCCAGCGCCCCGCCGAGACCAAGGACGAGGAGGCCGAGGGCCGTCGCCCCCTTCCGCCGGGAGGGAGTACGCGCCGGGCTGCGGTCGAGGAACGGCAGGGCGAGGAGGAGGAGGACCGGCGGGATCGAGGCGAGGAAGCCGAGGGTGTTCCCCTCGATGCCGAGGAGGCTCCTCGGCATGTACTTCTGGAGCTGGTAGACGGGGAGGAAGTACCACTCCGGCCTCACGCCGGGAGGGGTCTCGAGCGGGTCGGCCCGGGGCCCCAGGCCCGCCGGGGCCAGGATCGCGAGGAGGAAGAGGAGGCCGAGGGCGAGGTTCGCGAC